>CAYOOY010000001.1:0-2266 GCA_964405725.1 uncultured Methanosarcinales archaeon
ACAATTGCTTGTACATGTTTAGAATTAGGATTTACTTTTTCAATGATTGGAAGAGCAAACCCTGCAGTTTTACCAGATCCTGTTTGCGATTCGCCAATTACGTCTTTTTTTCCTTCTAGCAAAATAGGAATTGTTTTTTCCTGAATTTCAGTAGGAGTTGTATATCCTTTTTGTTCAAGGGCCCTAAGGGCTGTTTCTGAGAGCCCCAAATCTTTAAATTGCTTCATAATAATAAATTTAAGAACAGTTCTTATAAATTCTCCTATTATTTATACCCAAAAAGTGGCTAAAACGGATAAAATAAAGTAAAGTGATAATTTATCTTCCTCGCCTTCCGTATGATTTTTGGATTGCTTCAACTTCATTTGACCCACACGCTTTACAGGTAAATGTAGTTCTTCCTTTGGATTTAGCACCATGTGTATGGTTTGTTCTAGATTTGATTTTTGTACTTTGACATTGTTTGCATTTTGGCATTATATAATCTCCATTTCAGAAATAGTAGATAAATTCATATGGATTTTACAATTTTAACAACCAAATCTGTTTATATCAAAAAAATCCACTTCTCTTTATAAAATCTTGCTAATAAAAAAATAATGAGAGATTATAGAAGAATTATTTAACTAACACGCCACTCAAACTTCCTTCCTGTCCTGGTCTTGATGTGATCTTAACTTTACCAACCGAAGTATCCACAATTGCGCCTTTATTCATAATATTTCGACGAACAAGGTTTGGATTTGCTGGATTCTCAAGAACTGTTTTGATTGTTGCTTTACCCTTTCCTGCTACACTTATACTATTTCCTGTTAGAAGAGCTCGTTTACTATTGCCACCCATTGTGCGTTTTACACGAACTTTTACTTTCTCATCTACTTTAGTATTCGCGGGAAATTGATGTAATTCGAATTTTCGCTTACCACGAGCAGCATGATATCTGCCACCTGTTGCTTTTCGCTTACTTCGTTCTTGTGATTGTGCCATTTTTATGTTTTCAGAGTAATCGGTTTATAAAGTTTTCCAAGGAAAGCTCAAAACTTCAGTTTTTATTAATTATGCCTTTTTTCCTTTAAATATCTTATTTTTCAACTTCTTTTTGCCATTCCAATCAAGTGCATGATCTAACACTTCTTCAATACGAGTAACTGGAATTAGCTTTACTAAAGCAAGTTTCTTTTTATCTATTACAATATCTTTAATATTCGAATTGGGAACAATTATTGTCTTAATTCCAGTATCAATTGCGGCCTCAACTTTACTGCTAACACCACCTACTGGAAGAACTTCTCCACGTACGGATAATGAGCCAGTCATTGCAACTTCTTGTTTAATTGGAATTTCCTTAAGTGCTGAAAAAATTGCTGTCGCAACTGCAATAGAAGCTGAATCACCTTCAACTCCCTCATATGTCTGTAAAAACTGAACAAAAATATCTCTCGTTTCTTTAATATCTTCACCTAAATATTTCATAATGATTGCAGAAACGTTTTGAATGGCTTCTTTTGCTATTTCTCCCAATTTTCCTGTTGCAACTATTTCTGATTTTTTACCGCCCATTGTTACCTGAGCTTCAATAGGAAGAAGGATTCCTGAATATGCACTGCCTGAACCAATAACTGCAAGACCATTTACACGACCTACTTGTTTTCCAGTAGTCATGATTACTTCGTATTCCTTCTTACGTTCAATATGTTTGTCTGCAATTTGCTGCTCTAATGTTCTTGCAATATTCTTTGCATCTTTAACATGCTGAGAAGTAACGTAGTCTGCCTCTTCTTCTTTTGCCAAATCGCCAGCAGCACGAACTAAACCACCTAGACCACGTAAATGAAGAGTTAAGTGGCCTTTACGATTTGCACGTCTTCTAGCTTCTTGAATAATAGCGTTAATGCCAGAGAGACTAAAGTGTGGGATTTTCCCATTTTCTTTTTTAACTTCTTGCGCAACGACACGAGCAATCTTAATACGGTTCTCTTTAGTATCTACCATTGTTTCATTCATATAGACTTCATATCCATACCCGCGAATTCTACTACGAAGGGCAGGATGCATTTCTTTAACACGATCTAAATTACCTGCAGCAACCAAAATAAAATCACACGGAACTGCTTCAGTACGAACCATTGCACCTGCTGATCGTTCGCTTTGACCAGTAATTGGGAATTTTCGTTCCTGAAGAGCTGAAAGAAGTTCTTGCTGCGTTCTTGGATGTAGAGTTGCTATCTCATCAATAAATAAAACACCCATGTGTGCTTTGTGTATC
>CAYOOY010000001.1:2276-36445 GCA_964405725.1 uncultured Methanosarcinales archaeon
GTTGATTAGCTGGCGTTCCTAGCCCGCCTGATTGAAAAGGGTCGTGAAGTACATCTCCAAGTAACGCTCCGGCATGCGCGCCAGTAGCGTCAAAAAAAGGGCATTGTTTTTTGCTAAAATTATCGACAATTACTTTTGGAGCAACGGCATTTCCACTTGAGCCACGAAACATTCTTTGACCCATGCTTAGCATCATTGCAAACATTGCTAAAAAGAGCATACCTCCCAAAAAGAATGCAGTAAACATAAGATCGGATTTGTAGTAATAGCGAGCCCACCAAGGAGCAATAAATGTTAAAATTGCAACTAAAAATAGTAAAAAATTGTTGTTTTTTAATACTTGTTTTGCATCTAATTTGCTTTTATTAACCTCTTCACGGCCCTTGCCAGCAGGGAATTCTTTAATTAATGGATTATTCTCATCATTAGCGTTCGCATATGATAAAATGTCTTTTAGATTTGATTTTGGTAATAATTCAGCAAGACCAACACCAAGCATGGATTTACCTGTTCCTGGATCTCCAATTAGAAGAACGTGCCTTCGCTGCAGAGCTGCTTTTTTTATGATTCGAACTGCTTGCTCTTGACCAATTACTTGATCAACGATTTTTTCAGGTACTTTGATGTCTTGTGTAGAAGTCTTTTTCATGGTTTAATGACGTTACAAAGTGTAAATTTGAGGGTTATTTAAAAAGGTTTAGGAACGGTTTTGCAAGCAATAATTTATATACTATTTTTTATTTTTAGAAAGTATGAAAAGAACAATTTTAATTGGATTAATGATTGCCTTAGTAGCATTATTAGTTGTTGGATGTGGTGAATCAGCCGCGAAAACTGCTGCAAAGGATACTGCGCCTAGCGACACAAAAGAAGCAGATGCAGCACCACAAAAGGATGCAGTTGTCAAGGATATAAAAACCGATACAACAACAGATGCTCCAGTTAAGGACCCAGCAAAAACAGATGAAGCAAAAGCACCTGCTACTACAGCTGCTGCAGAAAAAACACTAACTATGACTGGTGAGAATTTTAAATTCATGATGGATGGCGTAAAAAACCCCGACATTACTGTTGCAAAGGGAACAAAAGTGACAATCAAATTTACAAGCACAGAAGGATTTCACGATTGGCGCTTAGATGAGTACGTTGTTGGCACAGATAAAGTTAATGCAGATGCATCAAGTTCTGTAACGTTTGTAGCAGACAAAGCGGGAGAATTTGAATATTTCTGTAGTGTTGGATCTCATAGAGCACAAGGCATGAAAGGTAAATTTGTTGTAAAATAATCAACATAATTATTTTCTTTTTTTATTATTCTTTACTAATTCTACATTAATTTCTGAGAAAATATCTTTTTGTTGCATATTTATTTTATGTTGATTCTCTAAATGTAATAGAGGAAGAAAGGTAAATACTTTTTCTGTTTTCCCCGCGCGAGGAGGAAGTAACCTGGTAAATGTAACATTCTTTGTGTTATCCTTATTGCTGTAATAAGAAATTTTATGATATGTGTCTCGAATTGCCTGCATAATATCTATTTTTTTAGCAGGACGTTGCCAGACAACAGGTCTGATTTTTTTAAGAACACGCTTTTTACTCTCCATTGCACGTGCAAGGGCATTTACAAGATCATTAACTGAAACCTTACGCGTCCTTGGTTGTGGGTTACGAGGAATAAGTGTATATTTTTGATTCAAATATTCACGCCGTCGACCCGGTTCAAGGTCATCAACAAATTCTTCAATTTCGTCTTCAATTGGATTCATAAGTGCATCAAGTCGGGTTATATCTTTATCAAGAAGATGAGAAGATTTTATTTTAAGTAGAATGGCTGCTGCGAGAACTATTTTTCCTGAAATACGTAAGTCGTGCTCCTGCATTTCTTTAATGACATTGATATATTTTTGTGTTAAAAGAGTAATGTTAATATCCCATGGATCCATTTGTTCGCTCTTTACCAGATCCATAATGATCGTTTTCCAACTAATCTCTTCCTCTTCTAAAAGCAAATCAAAGATCTTTTGTTGCATGAACTAAGAAAATATTAGGCCTATTTAAAGGTTTACGAGAAATACGTAGCGTATAAAGCTATCATTGCACTACCTGCGAACGCTCCAATTGCTACATTTAAACCCAATAATTTTTGATAATTACTTCTGGCATCAACCACTCGATCCATAAATGAAGTTTTTTCACGTTGTGTCTTCTCATAGAATTGATAATCTCCTCTGCGAATTTCTTCTGTTCGCGTAGCGTATCGTTCCAAACCAAAGTAGGGAAGAAAATCAGAAAATTCTACATTTTCAGGTAATTTTTTCTCAAGGCCCATATGTGCAAGTGAAGATGGATGATTTAAAAATATTATGACCGAAATAATTACGAAAAATAAAGGAAAACGGTTATTTAATGTGAGATCTAAGATAAAATATGACCAAAAAATACGATTTAGAACAAAGAACTAATCAAACTGTACCTGCCCATGGTGCTTCTAGAGGAGTATATGGACAAGCATTAGATGAAATATACCAAAAGACAGGAAAAAAACTTTCAACATACGGACTTACTTTACCTGCACAAAATCCCATCCGTAGAGCAACTGAAAGTTATATTATTTCGGAATCTCTTAAAAACAGAAATCGTTAATAATTTCCCCAATAAATAAAAAATGGGCCCAGCCGGAAATTCGTGCTCATGAGAACGAATGAACGAACGCAGTGAACTTCTCGAACCGGCGATCAATGCCTCACTTATCCTTGCGGATTGTAAGGGCACTGTCATCTGTGGTGCATTTCTGCATAGCCACTAGACCATAGGCCCAATACAACTCTTTCTGCTTGTTTTCTTTAAAAATCTTATTGTTTTTATGCCATAGACTTTTTTAATAAGCTCGTATCTGGATTAAAAATGGAAGATATTATCCCTTATTTTGTCGGTGGAGTTGCCGCTATTGCTGCTATTGGAACCTATTTTGCAGGGTATCAACGGGGTGTTTCTGCAGGTTTTTTGCAGGGAATTGAAAGTGAACGCACGAAAAGACGGTTTTATGATGTTATGAATGGAAACGATAATATCGATAGCCTGGATACATTGATTGAACATAATCATGCATTTTTTCGTGAAGGAGCACTAATTAATACTAAAGTCATTTCGCGTAAACCATATATTATCCACCCCAATGAATTAGAAAGGCCTTCATATGTCTTGGATGCATTTTCACGAATCGAGCAAGAAGGAAAGCGAATTGGTGCTGATGCCATTTCTATTGAACAAGAATTGATAACTCAAGGTGAACAATACATAATTACATTCCATAGATATGCAAAAAGAAAAACTCATCTTAGAAGAATTAAGTAGCTAAGGGTTACGTAATTTGTTTTAGCATATCTCGAATTGCATCAAATCCTTGTTGCCAGAATTTTTCTGATGTAATATCAACGCCAACAGCTTTTGTTATGTCAACTGGACTTTCACTTCCACCTTTTGATAACATCTCAAGAATGTGAGGAACTGCTTTTGGACCTTCCTTGTGGTACATTTGGTATAACGAAAGAGTTAACAAATTACCAAATGCGTACGCATAACAATAAAATGGTGTATGAAAAATATGTGGGATGTAGCACCACTCATATTGATAAATATCATCAACTTCCACCTTAGGTCCCAGTTGTTTTTTTAAATCTTTGAGATATACATCGCTAATATCTTGAATTGTTTTTCCTTTAGCTATCATATCATGTGCTTTACGCTCAAATGCGACAAATCCTGCTTGACGAATAATAGATGCATACAAATCATCTAATTTTGCAAATAATAATTCTTCTGCTTTATGAGGTTGTAAATGCTTAATTCTCTCCGAGAGAAGCATTTCTGAAAAAATGGATGCTGTTTCAGCTAAAGGCAAACACGCATGCTGGGTAAATTCTGTGTGATGTCGAGCCAATATATGATGTACTCCGTGTCCTAACTCATGTGCAAGTGTTGAGACATCACGGATAGTTCCAGTATAATTCAAAAATACAAAAGGTGGCAAATCGTTTGTGACGCCACAACAGTATGCTCCTGATCGCTTATTTTTCTGAACAGTAGAATGAACTTGTTTCTGATCAATAATTTCTTGAGCTGCTTTTTGAAATCGTGGTGAGAACGAACTAAATGTATCATAGACCATTTCAACAGCCTTATTATATGAAATTTTTGCTTCTTTTTTTGTTGATAATGGTGCATAAACATCAAAACGCCGTAATTTTTTAAGTTTTAATTTTTTACGCTTTAATTCAAAGAATTGATGGAATAATTTTTGATTTTTTTCACAGACTGTAAGCATAGCATCAATCGCCTTGTCAGGGATATTATTAGCAAAATTACGAACAGCAATAGGAGTTTTATGGCCACGCAGTTCAACACTTTCATTTCGCCAATCTGTTGCAATATTTTTGTAGATCTCACCAATAACATCTTTATGTTTTTTGTACGGGTTTAGAAGAGTAAGATACGCTTCTTTACGAACTGACGCCTTTGGACTGCGAACATGCGAGGTTAGCTCTTCTTGAGTTATTTGTTTTCCTTGGAATGTAAACTCAAATTGTGATGTGAAAATGTCATAAATATTGTTAAGAGCTGAAGCGCCCGTTACATCTTTAATATTAATTATCTTTTCTTCTGGCTCAGTAAGAGTATGAGGGATTCCACGCCGAATAGATTCAAGATAGTAGTGATACGGTCCTGATTGTTTGATGAGTTGTAGTGCTTTTTTTTGTGGTAATTTCTTAAACCATAAGTTAAAGAATAATAATGTATTGCTAACTTTAGTTAAATGACTTTCAACTTTACTCATTAAAGCTGCTGCATGCTGATCTTTTGAATCTTCACTAAATCGAAGATATGTATAACAACTAAGTTTATTTGCTTTTTTTCGTAACGATTCAAGATCTTTGAGAAGTTTCATAAATGAAGATGAAGAAATTGAATTGGTAAGGTGGTTTCTTCGTTTTACAATAGCATTAGCTTGTTGTTCAATTTCTTTTAACGTAGCATCAACATTCTTCGGCTTAACTACTGATAAATCCCATTTTTCCTCTTTATACATAAAGGAATTATATTATTGATGTTTAAATAGGTTTTGGAAGTGTAGTGGTATCTAGAATTTTTTAGTAATCTGATCGGTACCTGTTCGATCATAAATATAACTTTTAATTCCTAGTTTTTTTACGCCATATCCTAAAGATTTTATGTTCTTATATAATGCATAATCTTCAGCAAATGGTAAATTGGGAAAACCACCTACTTTTTTCAAAACACTTCGCCTTACAAAAAATGTTCCTGCAGGCTTACAATTATCAATATTTATTTTTTTATTTGGATGATCAAAATCTGTGACAAACTTGGATCCTATGACTTTTACTCCTCCATAAAAAAAATCAATGTCAATATTTTTTATTATAACCTTATAATGTTCATCTAAGTGGTCTTTTCGATATGTATCATCAGAATCAATGAATGTCACGTATTTTCCTTTGGCCTTTTGTACACCAATATTACGGGCAGCTGCAACACCTTCATGCTTTTTTGAAATAAGTGTAACATTATTGAATTGTTTCACATGCTTTTTAGTAGAATCACAAGACCCATCATCAACAACTATTAATTCCCAATTCTCAAAGGATTGCGCTATTACTGATTTAATTGCGTTATCTATTTTACCAGCACGGTTATAGGTGGCAAGAATAACACTAAAAAATGGTCCCATGAGATAAAGAAATAATAAGAATATAAATAATTTATGTTAACACTATTGTAGACCAGAACTTCCAAATCCACCTTCACCACGCTGAGTTTCTTCTAAAGAACCAACTTCAACAATTTGTTTCTGATGAACTGGTTGAATTAACATCTGCGCAATTTTATTTCCTTGCTCAATGGTATATGGCTCTGAGGATAAGTTATGCACGAGAATTTTTACTTCGCCGCGATAACCCGAATCAATCACGCCAGCCATTGTTTTAAGACCGTGCTTTGTTGCAATTCCGGATTTATCCCAGATTAAACCCACATGACCTTGCGGAATTGCCATTGCAATTCCTGTTGATATTAATTTTCTCTCGCCTGCTTCAACTATCATTGATTCATTAGCATAGAAATCCATTCCGGCATCATTAGGATTTGCATACGATGGAAGTTTGGCGGTTTCTGATGTTTTCTTTATGTGTATTGTCATAAAGCGCATGTTAGAAGTATTTTGTATATTAAGTTTTCGGGATTGAAAAATGAATATACCTCTTACTTTTTTGCGTGTTTCCACATAAAGTTGAAGTAGTTCTCCAATGTTTTTGCAACATCTTTGTTCTCAATTAACACCGCTTTTACTGCTTCTTCCCAAATAAATATGGCAACTTTATCATCATAGATGTTTATGGTTGCTGGGGATTCAACATCACTTGGAACTTTGCGATATTCGGTAAATTTTCCTTTGGTAAGTTTTTCACGACTTTCTCGAATAATACTTTTTGTTTTTATTTTGGCTAATTCTTTTCTCTTGCGAAATATTGGTGCATAATAAGGCATCCTCTTACCAAATTGGCCCTCTGAACCTAGAACTATGTAATCATTTCCCTGATCTAAGATTTCCTGAAAAACAGTTTTTAATCCTTTGAATCCTCGAAATAATTTTACGTCTGTTTTTTGTTTACTATAGGAAAATTGTTTACTTAAGCGAGGGATTATAGATTTAGCAACTTCTTCTTTTTCTTTATAGTAGTCAAGAATTTTTTTTGGATCTTCAGGAACAAATATAGTTCTCTTATTTTCATGAATTGTAGTAACTATCCCTCGCTCGATAAGAGCTTTAAGGGCGTTATATGTGCTTGATCTGTCTAATCTTGATTCTTTGGAAATTTTACCAGTAAGAGAAGCACCAATTTTAATGAGAGTAAGGTATACCTTAGCCTCGTTAACGGTAAAGTTCAGTTTTTCCAAATCTCTGAATAATGGGTCTTGAAATACGTCCATGCTCTATGTAATATTAATTCCTATTTATATTTTACTGTTGTAGATATATCTTCAACAAACATTTATCTAAAAAAGTGCAACATGCAAGAAAAAAGGAGGTGGTCATGAGGAGGAGGGAAAAAATGGATAAAAAAATGACATATGTGGCCACCTACCGCGGGGTAAGTGGATATAGAATGGGGCTCCACGAAGGAGCAAACAGAGATGTCTTCATAGCAGGAGATGACATACCAGGGAACAACAAACCGGGAGGATACGGCTTTGTACCGGTTGGCCTTGCTGCAGACGCTTTCCAAAAGGCAGAAGAGACACTAGACAACATGCTTGGAAGAGTTGATCAAGTCTTCGTCTACCTAGGAGCAAAAGGTGCAGGACCAGGGCTTACCTACCTGCATAGACTAATGGAAAAGAACGAAAGCAAAGACATCTCAATAGTTGCCTGCGACTGCAACGAGCAAGGAAAACAATGGTTTGCCGACCAAAAAAATCTGCCAATAATCTGGTCAGAATGCGGCGGCCACAGAACGCTAGGAAGAATTGTGGACAGAATCTTGAGGGAATAAACAAAAGAACCAACAAGTTGTAAACTAAAACCTACGACACAAGATAAGAAAACCAGTATGACCTAGCATCTGAAACTCGGGACGTAATATCTTATCGTGGATTTTCCACGTGCGCTCGAGAAGTTCCAGCGTGCGATCAACATAAATTGGTGTTTTTCGTGTGGATTCAATAAATTGTGTAACTTGTGTTAAATTAGGCAGATACACTACCAAAAACCCACCAGGTTTTAATGCCGTTTTTGCGTGCTCAATTACACGCCACGGTTCAGGAAGGTCAAGTGTAATTAGATCTAATTCATCTTCTTTAATTCCATTATAAATAGAAGCATGTCGCGCATGAATGTTTGTCATACCTGATAATTTTATATTTCTTTGAACAACATCGAAATGTTCTGCATTAATTTCATATGTTGTAATTTCGTCACATACATTTGCAAGAGCTAAACACATTGATCCCGATCCTCCACCCGCATCAACAACTTTGAATTTTTTATTACACCCACTCCATGCTAAGATATAGCCAACATCTTTTGTTTGCACAATTTGTGGACCTCTTTTCAAATCAAGATCTTTAAAATAAGGATCAAGCACCAAAAATAAATCCCCTTTAGAGGATTTTGCCTGCTCTTTTTCAAATTGATCAGCAGGAATTGTGCCAAATTGTGTATGAAAATCAATTGAAGTATCCTTTACCATAAATGTAGTTTTGGTCTTCTTGTGCAGTAATATTTTTTGAATTGATCTCATAATTGTATTTTTGAAAAGAACCTTTTTAAAGATTCTGCTTTGTAAATTGATATGGATTTTGATAACAGTAAAAAAACGTACCTTGCTAAATTAGATAAAAGTAAAAAGGGAAGTATTGATCCAAAAGCTCTTGCAATAATTGAAGAAATAAATTCTAAAGAGAACTATTATACAACTTCATCCTGTTCTGGAAGAGTATATCTAAAACAAAGTCCAGGTAAAAAAAATCAAACAGAATGGATTAAAGTGAGGCATGATATAATTGATAAAATGTTCTTTGATCTACCTACTACCATACCTCATCCAAATGAAGTCATCTGGTTGCGCTGTGAACCATTTATTTTACATGTTGCGTGTCGAGGTATCAAATCTGCTGGAGAGCTCATTAATCTTGGACATCAGATATACAAAAAAAGCGCAATACTCTCAATAAAAAATAAGATTGTGGTAGAAATTAGAGGAAGTGCTATTTTAGATATGCCGTTTGCTTTGCAAGGAGATATGTTGTATTCAGGAGATATTACTTGGCTACAAGATCATGTTAATTCGTTGTTACATCAGAATTGGGAAAGGATGGATAAGTTTCTAGAACAAATTAAACAACTTCCCAACAAATAATACGTAAAACAATACCAACAGCCATCCTTCGTATTGTGTGATTTCTCTATCCTGTGTCATGAAGAAATAGAGTAGTGTTGCCATTACCATTACAGGAAGGCCAAACATCAAAATACTTTTAGGAACAATCAATGGAGATATAAATGCAGGAATCCCCATTACGGCAAAGCTGTTAAAAATATTTGATCCAAGAACATTTCCCACAGCAATTTCAGCTTTTCCTCTGCGAGCAGCAGAAATACTAACAATCAATTCTGGAAGAGATGTTCCAAGTGCAACTGCACTAATTGCAATTAACTCTTTGCCAATATTAAATATTTCAGATAATTTGATTACTGATTCAATAGTATATTTTGCTCCAATGAAAATAAAAAATGCACTTACGGCCAAAACGATAAATGATTTCCATTCAAATGGATGATGTTCCTTCTTAAGGTGTTTTTTTAATTTCTTGGCACTCTTTTTAACATCGGGATGCTTTTTCTCAGAGCGTACCGTGTATGAAACGTATACTACTAAAGCAGCTAATCCAATTAATCCCTCCCAGATATTAAACACGCCGTCCCACATAGTTACAACGAGTATAAAGGCTGAAGCAACAATTAGCGGCAAATCTACATGAATTAATTCAAACGAAATTTTCATTTTTTTTGATACAATCGCAGCAATGCCAAGTACCAAAAATATATTGGCAATGTTTGATCCTACTACGTTTCCTGCAACAATTTCAGAAGAACCTCCAAGAACAGCAATGACGGATGATATCAGTTCTGGCAAGCTAGTGCCTAAAGCAACAATAGTAACCCCAATGATAAATGCAGGTAAACCCATCCATAATCCTATCTTTTCAGCTGAGTCCGTAAAATAATCAGAACTTTTTATGAGAATGGCAAGACTAATGATAAACAATCCGCCCCATAGTAATATCTCGTTCACAAATAAAGAAAAAGAAAAAGAAAATAAAAAACTATCGTTTTTGTACTGTACGCGAGCAGGGCACGCGCGATAGATTTTCTACGCTTTGCTTGAAAATGCGCTCGACTTCGTCAGGGCGCTGCTCACGTACTGAAATCTTATCGCTTTTTGACAGCGACCATTGCGAGCATCAAGACAAATACTACGAAGAGTAATACTACTAAGATGCCTAAGAGTACAAGATATGTATCACCCTCTGTAAAGGATCCTTGTACAACTGAGCTAGGTTGCTTTTGTTGTGCTGCAGCGAGTTGTTGTTGCATTTGTGCTTGAAGAGAGCCAGTAAGTACTTGCTGTGTTTGTGTCGCACTCTTTGTGCTTGCACATTCGTTGACTTTGAACGAGAGTGATTTTGTCTCTTCAAGATCTCCATCTCTATACAGCTGCACAGTTATTGGATGTGTTCCAACGGCTTTTTCGCGTACATCAATGTTAAATGAGGTGGTATGTGTGTTGTCACTATCAGAATACCTATCAATATTTAGGTTATCTTGCTTTAGATCAACACCAAGACCTGTACTTTTAACAACGATTTTGACATTATCTTCATCACGTTTACCAACATTCTTTGCAGTTACGTCAAGTGAAGTGTAATCGATTCCACACGCGTGTTCAGATGGACTTAGTGAAACATCACTAAAAATCAATTTGTGATTTTCACGCTTTACTTTAACTGTGAATTTCTTCTCAGCTTCGTGTTCAACACCATCGTCTGTTTCTGCAAAGACTTCAACTAAGACATCGTATTCTTCTTCTTCAAGATCTTCTCCAGATAGGTCGAAATTGAAATTGAACTTTTCACTGTCTTTGTCACTGATGTCTTTTTCGTCACTTTCATCAAGGTCATTACCATCAACGTCTAAGATTGTCACTACTACTTCGGTATCATCAAGATCTTCATCCAAATCGTTATCGATCTCAACCATGATTTCGTTGTCTCCCTGAGGATCGAACTTACCATTACTTTTATCGTTAACTTCGAAGTCTTTGATACTAACGCCGCTTGTAGGACTTACTTCAACTGGAAGGACCAGATTCCCTTTATCACTTGCAATGGTTAAGGTACCCACTGTTTTTGTTTTACCATCTTTCTCAGTTGCAGGAACTGATACTTTTACAGTAACAGTTTTTTGTTCAACTGGAGCAAGAGTGGTTGGTAAGTTGGTAACTGAAATAACATATCCAGTTTCAACATTACTTGTAG
This sequence comes from uncultured Methanosarcinales archaeon, assembly GCA_964405725.1. Lineage (GTDB taxonomy): Archaea > Nanobdellota > Nanobdellia > Woesearchaeales > GW2011-AR9 > CAYOOY01. Next base: position 13,389 of record CAYOOY010000001.1, read on the forward strand.
TTGCACTGATACCTGAAATGGTATCAATAGTTCCTTCGTTTTGCAAGGTAAATGTTGTGGACGAATCTTGTCCTGGAAAAATTGTGCTAAATTGCACTTTACTTGATCCTGCTTTTAGAGCTGCTGGAATTTCGTTTACAACAACATACGTTGAAAATCCACTTACATCAAATGTAAGAGTTGATCCTGCATGTACTTTGTTTGAACAACCAAGAGCTTCTGTACATACTTTAGGGATACCAAGCTTACTTAGGTCATCTCCAAATCCATCGTACTTTAAGATCACTGTTTTTCCTGAAGGAAAATCAGTTAGTGTAATTGTTGCTTTTTTGTTAAGAGCAGCCGCATTCTTGCTATCAATTGAAATGATTCGATGATCATTTTGCTGTTTCTTAATTTTAACAACATCTTCAATTGTATGTACGTTGCTTAAATCAATATCTTCAATGAATTCAACTTGACTATTTTCTTTAAGCAACTTAAGCTTCTGCACTTTTTTGATATCCGTTATTTTGGATGTGTCTAAAGCAAATTTACTTCCATCAACTGGTTTGTCAGTTACAGTTACTGTCCATGTTTTCTCAGCAATTTTACCTTTATTTACAAAAGCACTTACAATGTAAGATCCAGCTTTTGTTGTTTTATCAAAGGTAAATGTTTTTCCAGTTCCTGATTGAACAGTTACCTTTTTGGTATCTTTGCTATCATACGCAGTCCATGAAATTTTATTTGCATCAAACTTTGTATCAACAGTATTTACTGTAAATTTAGCTGGCTGACCATCTGCAACAGTTAGAGTGCTTTTAGCTGGTGTGAATTTGCTATTTAAGCATGCTTTCTTTGTTACATCAAGAGTAATTGGAACTTTGTATGCTGCTACTTTTCCTGTAAACTTATGTGCTAGTTCTACGGTAAGTGTATGTGTTCCAGTTTTACCTGCTACTGATACTTTGTCGAACTTATGCTTGAATGATTTACCTGCTTCAATTACAAATTTGTCTTTCTTTGCAAGTTCAGTTGTACCATCTCGCACAGTAATTACTGCATCAGTTTCTTTTGCATTACCTGTATTTGTTGCAACAACATCAATTGTTACATCTGTGTTACATGTAAATTCAGAGATTGCTTTACCATCTTTATCTTTAGCTAAAGCAGCTTCTAAGATGATTTTTGCAGGTGATTTTTCAACTTTAATTCCAAATGTGTGACTTACTTTGAATGTGTCTGCACCATCTGGGCTTTTAGCTAAAACTTCAAATGTTACTTCTTTATTTCCAGGTTTTGCGTCAGCTGGAACTGTAAAAACGTATTCTAATTCAGCAGTTTCGATACCACTTGCAATTTTACTTAATTCAACTGCTTTAGTAGGTGCTGTGAAATCTTTTGCATTTGTTCCAGTTAACTGAGCTTTAAACCCAATTACATCAATTGTTTTATGATTCTTTGCTTTGAATTTTACACTGATTTTATCAAGTGGTTGCACGGTTAGAGGTAGTTTCTTTGTTACTTCAACCGCTGTTTTACCATCAATACTAAGTGATGTAAATTTAAGAGAAGGTGCTACATGCACTTTTATGTTCTCTTGAATTGTTTTACCATCTTTCGTAATGTGTAGAGTTAATTCGTTTGTTCCATCTGCGTGTGTTTCTGGCTTAGAGCACTCTAATTTGGTCTTGGTCAAAATTTTACATGCTGTTAATTTATCATTAGTTTGTGTTTTGATCTCTGCTCCCTTATCATCTTTTGTTGGAAGATCAAATACCATACTTGCACCGGTCCCCTTATCTTCGTTGATGTAAAGGTATTCACCAGTTACAGCATCTGTTGATAATAGATTTAATGTGGTTGCTGAGTTTTTATTCTTTGGTATGACAAATTGTTTTTCAATTTCATCAGTTTTCAAACATGCACCAACTGCTTTTAATTCAACAGTTTGAACCGGAGGCATGAATGGTTTTCCATTATTGTTAAACCCATCACTTGTAAGATATACATACAATGTGTGCTTACCAGCAGGAACTTTACTTGCATCAATTGGTACTTTTGTAATTGCAACGTCTGCTTTTCCAGCTGCCACTTTGACAACTTTTTCATTTGCAACTTGAACACCTGTTGATGTTACTTTCCCAGCATCCGAAATGGTTGCTGGAGCGGTGAAAACTTGTACAAATCCGTCAATGTCTTTTTTACCAGTGTTGGTAACTTTCAAATCAAGAGTTGTATGTTTATTACATGTTAGACTTTCATCAGCTAGTTTTACTGATTTTGAAACAATGAATCCATTACCATCTTTCTTAATTACATCAAAATCGAATTCTCTTTGAGAAACAACTTCTTGGGATTCAGGACCAAATGATTTTCCTGCAACCTTTAATGTTAGAGTCAATTCATTTTCTGCAAAATTTGCAGGGATGGTAAATTCAAATGAATCTGTTGCACTTGCACCTGCAGCCAATTTAGCTTTTGATACTTTGTATTTTGAAATATCTGTTTTGCTATCTGCGTTCGTTGATGCAGTTACTAAAATATTTCCAATTGCAAAATTGTTATCGCTTGCTTTATCTGTTCCTGCAAGAGTATTTGTGTATTTGTAACTTACAGTGACTTTTTGTTCAGGGTTAACTGAGTATTTTAGAGTCTTCGCATCTGCAGTTACTTTTGCTGTATTTACTTTTACAACAACATCTGAGAGTGCAATGTGTTCTCCAACTACAACTTTTACTTTTTCAGTTATTGTCTTTGAAGATTTAGTCATGTGAAGAGTTAATTCACTTTCACCAACTGTATGTGCTTTTGGAATCCCACATTCTAACTGGGCTAACTTTTTATTGGAATTCTTTACAATTTTACACGTTACTAATTTAAGATCACTCTGAGTTACGATATCGTTTCCTTTTGCATCTTTTGTAGGTAATGAGAATACTAGATCATCAGCTGTGTCTTTATTCTCAGAGATGTATTTGTATTCGCCTTTTGCGTCTTTTGCAAGTAAATCAATACTTGTAGGAATTATCTTGCCACGAGCAATAATCATTTGTTTAGCTACTTCTTTTGTATTTAGACAAGATGCTACGTTTTTTAGTGTGATTTCTTTAGAATCTCCTAAGAAAGATGTTTTGTCCGCCTTTACAAAATTTCCACTTGTTAAGTATACATAGAGTTTTTGCTCGCCACTTAGACCAGTAGCATCAATAGGAACTGAAACAGAACTTGTTTTTCCTGAAGCAATTGTTGGTACACTAAAGGTAGAGAGAGTTGTTCCTGTAGTTGTAATTGCACCAGTTGTGGTATCAAAAGATCCAGATTTGCTAAATACATGAACTTTTGTATCTATTGCTTGAGCTCCAGAGTTCTTAATATCTAATTTAAGATCTGTTAATTTACTACACGTAAGTTCTTCATCAACTAATTTTAGTGATTTATCAACAAAACTTGCTTTGTAATCAGGTGCTTTTACATCGAATGTAAATTCTTTAGGTGTGATGAATGTATTTCCACCGCCAGCAGCTGTTTTTCCTGTTTTTCCAACGGCTTTTAAGGTAACTTTGTAATCGTTTCCTGATTCTTTAGCTACAAAGGAAAAAGTGTCCGTTGCTGAATCTCCACCATATAATTTTGTTTTGGATGATGTGTACAATTCTTTATTTGTACTTGAAGTTGCAGTTATATCTACATTTCCAAATAAGTAAATTAGGATTTTATCTAGTGTACTCTCATCACTTGGTAAGTTGTTTTTGTATGTGTAACTAACCGTTACTTTATCATCTAGGTTAATTTTGTATTTTTTATCTACTGCATCAACTGCTGCTGCTTTATCATTGACCTTAACGGTGAAATCTGATAAGGTAAATGCGTTTCCAACGCTAAGTTTAAATTCAGCTGGTTTTGATGCTTTATTATCGTCATCCTGAACAATTACTTTAACATCAAATGCTTTTCCTGCATCTGCTGATTGAGGAGTAATTGTAAGAGTCAAATCTTTGTGTGAAACCCACTTTGGTACACTAAATGCATTTTTTCCTGATTCACTAACTTGAACTTCTTTTACAGATAATTTACTTACTTCATCATCTACATCTGCTGCTGTGATTGCTTTTGTTGTTTTTACTGTTTCAATAATTGTTACGTCACTTGGCTTACTTACTGTAGGCGCATCATTATCTGCCGTTACAATGAATTCAATTTTATTAGCTTTAGCTGAATTTTCAGTTCCATCATTTACTGTGAATTGTAATGTGGAGTATACTGTTTTAGCATCTTTGCTATGTTCATTTAGAACAGGTGTGTATTTAAGATCTTTAATTTTTGCTGCTGTAATTACATCATTTACTTTTACTGCAGTTTTTCCAAGAACTAATGTTCCTTTTGGAAGAGATGTTATTTTAACACTTGCCAGAGTTCCTTTGTCGGCTACATCTGAAAATTTGAAATTACTTGCGGTAAGAGATTTTGATGCATCTTCTGCGATTGTTAATTTGCTATCAGCTGCAGTAGGAAGATCATTAACTGCTTTAACATCAATTGTAATAGTATTTGCTACTTTTGATACTTCATCATTAGTATCTTTTACTGTAAATTTGAATGTTGTATATGCTTTACCATTTGCATTTGCAACTGGTACGAATTTTAGTTTGTCATCGGTGATGTCTTTTAAAATAATTTCTTGATTTAAAGTTACATCTTTTCCAGAAAGTTGAAGTGCTCCTTTTGTTTCAAGAGTGGTTATTTTAACTGATCGTAATAGATGAGCTGGTTTATCGGTGTCTTTGAATCCAAAATCAGCTTCTTTGAATGTATATTCTACATCTTCTGTTGCGGGAATTGTGTTATCTGCACCAGTTGGTGCGACTGCTAAAACTCCGGGTACTACAAAGAGTAGCACTGCTAATATTAATAAGTGTCTAACGGTTTTCATGTTTTTTCTCCTCGTGTGTGATTTTTTTTATCGTCGAATGATTACAAGTAACAAGATTGCGATCATAGCAAATACAACAATTATTGCGACAACTATTCCTGCTATAAGAGCGTCTTCAACAGTATAAGGTGGAATTTCCACACTGCGAACAACATCACTTGAAGAGATCTTAGTAACAGTGGTTGAGTCTGATTCTTTAGCCGCTGTATCTTTTGTACTTGCGGTTGTACTTCCACTCGTTGCTGTTTTTGCTACTTCTTGTGATGTTTTTGTATTCTGCTCTACTTTTGGTGTTTCTTTCGTTGTTTCACATCCATTCACTACTACATCTACCGTTTTTTTATTATTCAGAACATCTAATTTGTAAAATACTTCAATATCCGCTTTGTATGTTCCTTTCGGAACATCTTTTACCGGAATCAAAAATGTTTTACTTACATGTGTGTTTTTAGATGAACTTCCAGAACTTAATGTATAATCTTCTTTCTGAGAGTATTTTAACTGAGAGCTTGAAACTTTAACTGAGCCGTATTTAATTTTTTCTCGACCAACATTATGCAAATCTACATTTAATGTTGCACTTGTCTCACAGGTAGTTGGCGCAACTTCTGCTTTTGAAATTGCAATATCGTATTTTTCTCTTTCAACCTCAAAATCTAATTCCCATGAATAATCGTGTTTTGCGCCATTCTCATCTTCAGCTTCAATGTTTAATTCAAGGAGATATGTTCCCCGATCTGCATCTTCAGGAACTTCAAATTCGATTGTGATATCTTCTGGAGTGGAATCTTCCCCGGCATTAACATCAAATGATTCTTCTTCATCAACTTCATCGCCAAAATCATTATCATCAATTATTACTTGAATTGTTCCTTCAATATCGCCCTTACGAAAATCTTCATCAAATAAATTTTCTAATTTAAATTGTAATTCTATATTGTTTCCCGGTCGTACACCTTTAATACGATCTCCATCTGTATCAACATCAGGTTCATCGGTACCATCCATAAAAACATAAATACGATCAATTTCAAGCATATTCTTAACATTTGTATTTACATCAAATGTTGTTGGAGTTCCTTTACTATCTTTAATAGAAATTGTAGCTACTTTTTTGTTTTCACCAGCATCTTCTTTTACTGGAGCTGTTAATTTAACAGTTACTGCTGTATCGTTAGTTCCTATAGAAGTTGGTGGGTTAACAAACTCAAGAGTATATCCCGAGGTCACAGTTTTTTCAAAACTAACCGTTTGTGCAGATGTCGATTTGAAACTAAGTGTTTTCTCGACGACAATTGTTTCTTCTTTGTCGTTAAGACTATCATAATTAATATCAAACGTCAATGCATTTGTATCTGTAACCGTAATATCGGCAAATGCAGTTGTTGCTAGAAGCAACATAACAATAATCAATGTCAGTTTTGTTTTTATTGTGACCACCAAATACCATTTGGGAGTGGTCACTTATAAATTTTTTGCATAAGATCCCGTTATGTCTTTTTATTCATTGTTGTGTGGGGGTAAAAAGAAGAAGGGTTTCAGTAAATTTAAAAACTACTTATTTTATTTTCAATTCCATGACACAAGAAGAATTACAAAAGATAACACAAGAGATAGAAAGTGCGACGAGTCCAGTAGGTATTGATGCGAAAAAGACACACACCATCATAATTCATAAATTGAATCAGATCGAACAGCGGCTCGCGCGACTTGAAGCAAATAAATGAATACTGCAATTTCTATTGAAGAATTAAAACAACTAATAGATAGCAAAGGAAAATATGTGTTAATTGACGTACGTGAACCGCATGAAGTAGCACACGGGATGATTCCAACTGCAATCAATATCCCTATGCATTTTATTCAAGAAAAATTGAGGACATTGAATAAAGATGAGCGAATAATATTCTATTGTAAAATAGGTGGAAGAAGTGAACATGCAATGCAATTTGCTCGTGAGCAAGGATTTACTAATGCACAAAACTACCGAGGAAGTATTCTTGAATGGTCAAAGAGTGATCCCAACGTTCAAATATATTAAAAAAACATAGAGGGTTTCTAATACATAAATGTTAATAAAGAAACTATTGTTAATTATACCCTTTTGGGGGGATTATAATGTTAGGTCATGGAAAAAAGATACGAGATTTGGATCATAGATTATTTAGTAACAAGGTAGAGATGGATAGGATAAAAGAACGCATTGAAAAAGATATCAGTATCCTTAGACAACAGTTAGCTTCACTTAATGAAGGAAAAAAATTAAACACTCGCGCTATCATGCAAGGAATGCCGTACAGTAATGTTCCTGCCGCAAAATTGGATTCTCTTATTGCAGAGGGTATACAATTAATTGATGTGAGAACTTCTAATGAATTTGTTGTTGGACATATTCCTGCAGCAATCAACGTTCCAATTGCTGATCTTGAAATGTGGACTAAGGGTGAATTTGAACTTAAGCAAAAATTAGACAAAGATAAACCAACGTATGTGATTTGCGAATCAGGTGGAGTCACAGGAAGAGCTACACAAGGCTGTGAAATACTTTGTAGAAAAGGATTTTCTAACTTATTTAATGTGGCCGGCGGAATGACTGCATACAAAGGTGAGCTGCAAACCGATTAAAGTTTATTTGCTTCCCATGTAAAAGAATTTTTCGATACTTACGTCATCAACATTATAGTTTCCAGAACGCGGATGGTTTTTTGCTTCTTCTGGATTATGTGGAGGAAGTTCACCAGACATTTTTTCCTGCTGCGCCTCTTGAGGAGCACCCTTTTCTTTTTGTGACGAGCTAAGAAGTTCACCAACTGTTGGTATTTTGGGTGCAACTCGCATGTTTTTAACATCAGAGATTTGCTGTTCTAATAATTCAATACGAGTATTTAATTCTTTGAATGATTTTACAATAAATTGAGTGTTTTTTTGTAGAATATCTTTTATTTCATCTTGACCAAGAGGTTTAGCTTCCACTTGAGATTGTTCGGGCTCTTGCATTTGTTCTCGTATATTATTATATCCATCAGAATCGCCTGCAGGAAAAATTTTTTCCGCCTGTGTAATTGCTTCATCTCTATCAGAAGCGAGACCTTGCTCCATTAAACGTAGTGCTAAATTATTAATTTTTTGAATTCTCTCAACATCCATTTATACAACCTCCTTTAAAGGTCTTAGAAGAAAACAAGAGTATTATATTCTTTTCTATTCTTTGGATAGTAAATTACAGAAATTACCAAAAAAATAAGCGAAATATTTATAAACACCATTTTATAGTGACAAATTTATAATTATGGAGATAATAAAAAATGAGTTTTAACCAATTGAATAGAGAAGTAGATCAAAATGGCCAATTACGTAACTGCGTTTTTGAATACCATTACAACAACAACCCAACTTGGCAAGCGGCAGGAGAATATCCATCTCGACTCCAGTTTGAGAATGCTATGCAAAATCCTAATCAACGAAGAGTGTTGTTAAGTACATTTCTACCAGAATATACACCTTCTCGAAGAGGATCTGGCGGATCTGACGGACCTCGAAGGCCCAGAACTGAACCCTCAAACCCACAATTTAGCAGAGCTCTAAGCAAAGCAGCAGTGGTTGGAGCAACCGGACTTGCAGCTGTAATTCTTGGAAGTATGTCAGATGACCCTAATATTGCGGAAAAACTACCATATTATGGACAAATTGTAATGGGAGCAGCAGGTTTAGGCGCACTTATTTCTTACGTGAAATACCGATAAGAATTTTTCTTTTTACTTATTTTCTTCTATTTATTTTCCAGGAATACTACACACTACAGGAATTTTAAAAGGAATTACACCCATGTTTCCTAAATAGACAAGAACAAGACCAACAATAATACCACCAAGTAGACCAAATAAAAAGAACTTAAACTCTATCCAACCCAACTGACCTCTTTTGTTCATGCAGATAAGTAAATAAATTTCTTATATAAATCTTTCTTTTTTATACCAGAAAAGCGAAACGTTTATATAGGAAGAGGCGAAAATGTATATAAATCTACCGATTTGGAGGCGGCGAGATGTTCTATTACCGGAGGGATCACAATGAGAGTCAAAGCAATTAAAGAATGTCCTGAATGTGCAAGTAGAGATATTTTTCGTAATTCTGAGAAAGGTGAGACGTTATGCCGTGCATGTGGATTGGTAATAGAAGATAGAATGGTAGATTTTGGTCAAGAATGGCGATCTTTTGAAGATGATAAGGGTGGAGATCGTAGACGTGCTGGTCCTGCATCAAGTGAAACGTCATTCGATAAAGGTCTTGGAACAGAAGTTGGTTCTACTTCAGATTTTTACAAATTAGGTTCAGATCGTCAAAAAGATAAATTTTTTAGACTTAGAAAATGGAATATTCGTATTTCTACTGCTATTGAGCGAAATCTAAAAGTTGCGCTTGCAGAATTAAAGCGGGTCGGATCATTTTTACGACTTCCACGCTCAGTTGAAGAAGAAGCTGCACGTATTTATAGACAAGCAGTACAAAAAGGATTAGTTCGTGGTCGGAGTATGGAATCTGTAATCGCAGGAGCACTATATGCAGCATGTAGACGCCATGAAATTCCAAGAACACTTGATGAAATGAGTGAAGCAAGCGGTATTGAGAAGAAAGAAATTGGAAGAACGTATAGATTCGTGACACGTGAATTACAAATTAGTATCAAACCAAGTAATCCGGCTGATTATATCCCTCGATTTGCTTCAGCACTAAAATTAAGTCCAGAAACGCAATCAAAATCGGTAGATATTCTTGAAATGGCCCGTAAAATTGAGTTAACTTCGGGACGGGGCCCAACAGGAATTGCTGCTGCAGCTTTGTACGTTGCAAGTTTGATTCATGGTGAGAAACGAACACAGCGAGAAGTTGCTGATGTAGCTGGTGTTACCGAAGTAACTATTCGTAATCGCTATAAAGAACTTATCAAAAAGTTAAAGCTTGCAAAGTTAGTTGAGAAGCAGAAGAAAAAATAAGTCACAATTTATTTATATTTCATTATTATTACTAAGGTATGTTGCCAAAATCGTTGCAAGAGATAGTTAGTATTCTTAAATTATCAGAAAATGATCCAGTGCGCTATAACATTAATAAAATTATTGCCTACACAGCAGCAGATGTAGTTCCTTTTCCAGAATATAAAGGTATAAATGCAGCAGACGATATTATTCATTCTCTTTTAATTCAAAGAAGCGAAGGAAAAATACATAGAGTGGATCAAGAAATTGAAAAAATTCTTAATATAGCTGCAAAGGGTAAAGGAGAAGAGTATAAAGGAAATAAACCAAGAGAATACTTAATTGAGATGAATGATACCCTACAAATTTGGGCGTATGGAAAACCTCCTCAGCAACCAGGATTAGGGGCGCAAGATATTCTTGATTTAGGATTCCTACCCCAGGGTTGCGTATCGTATGCAACATTAGCACATGGTTTATGTTCTCACGTTGGAATTGAATCAAAAGTAATCCTTATGCAAAATCCTGGTCTTCATGCAGTACTTGACTATAAAACTAAAGATGGGTGGAAACGATGTGACCCTAAATGGGAAAACCGCCGTGATATTATCTTTTTTGGACATGAGCCATTAGAGTACGAAAGATTTAAGCATGATAGATTGGCTATACATGGTGGAAAATGGGATGGGAAGAAGTATCTACGCTATCAGGAAGAAATTGTCTTATTCTCATAAATATTTAAAAAGTAGACATAGATGGTAGAAATATGCAAATAACACCTGAAATACGAGAGCAACTAAATGCACAAAAAAAAGAATGCATTTTTTGTAAAATCATTTCAGGAGAATTCTCTTCAAAAAAAGTGTTTGAAGACAAAGAAAGCCTCGCGGTTCTTGATATTAACCCTGCGCTTAAAGGTCATACCTTGTTTTTTCTAAAGGAACATCACCCTATGCCAGCATATATGACAGGTAAAGAATTTACTTCATTATTTGGACCATTAGCGGCACTTTCTGGATGTATTAAAAAAGCAATGGTTGGTTTAGGTGCAAATGTGTTTATTGGAATTGGAGGAATTGCACGGCAACAAAGTTATCATTTTATGGTTCATATATTTTCCCGCGAGCCAGGAGATAGATTTTTCAAATTTGAGTTTACAAAAAGACCAGCAACATTACCTGAGGAGCAATCTAAAATGCTTAGCCATAACCTTCCATTAATGATGCAAAATCATTTTAAGCGAAATCCTGCAACGTGGCATGCGGGATCAGGAACAAGACCAGATTATTTGAAAGATATAGAATCGGAAGGAACAATATTATATGAAGATGAAAAAGTACTAGTTCTTCTGCCAACAAAGCAAGTAACACAAGGACACATAGAAATATACAGTAAAGAAGAAGAAAAATTGTTTGAGAATCTAGATGAAAAGAGCTCGGCCCATTTATTTTTTACAGCATCACTTTCTGCAACAGCAGTATTTGAAGGACTTGGAGCGCAGGGAAGTAATATGGTATTGAAGTCTGGAAAATCCGATGATAACCCTTCTCAAAAACTAGTTGTTCACGTCCTACCAAGAAGACCAAATGATGGGCTTGATAATATCTTATGGGAGAAAAAACAACCTACATATGATTTAGACGGAGTAAAAAGCAAAATCAAGGACGCTACTTGGAGAGTGCATGCAAAATCCGTAAAAGAAAAAAATACAATTACTTCCCCGGTAAAAATGAAAATAGAAAGTGCATCTAAACCTAATACCACTAACGAGATTCAAGACGCAATTAAAAGGGCGAGAGGTAATTGAGATGTCACTTGCAACCTGTCATAGTGAAGATCCCGACGGTATCATATCATCTTCATTGCTGCTGCGTGTTGAACAAATGACCCTTAGTTTTACACCATATCGAAACCAAGACCAAGATTTATGGAATATTCCTAAACGATTTCTGGGAAATTATGTTATTGCAGATTTGAATGCAAAACAAAAATATTTGGAAAATGGGGTAATTGAGCGAATTCTGAAAAGATCTCTAAGTATGACGTGGTTTGATCACCACGATGGAACACTTTCACTTCGTTCAGATCTGGATACGTTAGGTGTAAAAGTAGTAGCGAGACCGCGCGTGTGCACAGCTCAACAAATATATGAAGAATACTTAGATGATGATTATAGTGAATTTCTCGCAGGCATTGCACAGGGCCACGATTACCCTCCTTCTAAATATGGAGGAGATGCAACTTCTGAGCAACTACGTGTTGGAAAAGATTTACAAAATATTATTACATTATATGATTTAGAACATCCACGAAAATTGCAGACCCTTGCTCAGCAATTAGCAAAAGATAAAAGATGGTTGTTTCGAGGACAGTATAACAAAACATTAGAAGAAGATATAGCTCATTGTGAATTAAGATTTAACAAAGCATTTGCTGAAGCAAGAGAAAGTGAAGTTCTGTACGATTTACATGGTTTTAAAATAAAAACATTTTATGCAGACCCTATTCTTCCTCCAAAAGACACACCACGAAATCTTATTGAGATGGATGAACATGATTCTGCTGATGGCTATTTAGTATTCTTTGGATCTCCAAAAAATTCGGCAATGTTTTTTCGCCATCCAGAAAGTGAATTTAACGCAGAAATCTATTGTAGTGCCATGGGCGGTGGTGGAAGAGAAGGTGATGGAGGATTCGGTCTACCCTTAAATTGCTCAAAAGGAGAATATCCTAATGTTCGAAGCTTAGTATTAGCTGAGTTAGATGAAGTTAAAATAAATCATTCGCCTTCAAATTCTACAAGTGAATATACAGTATGATTTCCTAATTTTTCTTTTCCTTTAAGATCTGGCAAATCAATAATGAATGCTAATGCTGAAATAGTTGCCCCTAATTTTGTAATTAAATCACACGTTGCTTTGGCAGTACCACCAGTTGCGATTAAATCATCAACAACAAGTACATTATCAACAGATGTAATTGATCCTTTTTGAATTTCTAAACAATCAACACCATACTCTAGGGCATACTCTTCAGATATAGTTTCCCCAGGTAATTTCCCCTTCTTTCGAACTAAAACCAATGGAATTTTCAATTCAAGCGCTAAAGGCGCTCCAAAAATAAAACCCCTGGAATCAATAGCTGCAATTTTTGTAATTCCTCTATTTCTTGCATATTCAACTAATGTATCAACACAATATTGAAACGCGGTTGGATCTTCAAGCACGCTTGTAATATCACGAAACATAACTCCTTCTGTTGGCCAGTTAGGAACAGTACGAATACACGATTTCAAATCAAAAGATTCAGTAGTTGACTCCACCTTATTGTCGGATTCTTTAACTTCCGATAAAGTTCCAGCTATTTTTGGAATTGTATGAATTAGTAGGTTAGTTACTTTTTCTACATTTTCTTTAAAGACGTTTAATACTTCTTCCCATGTAACCGGTGCTTCATCTTCTTTCCAACAATCATAATCTGTTGACATAGCAATTGCTGCGTAAGGGATTTGTAGTTCATTTGCAAGAGCGCATTCAGGTGCAACTGACATGTTTATTACATCTGCGCCCCATCCCCTAAACATATGAGATTCTGCCTTTGTTGAAAAACGAGGTCCTTCAATAGTTATTACAGTACCACTTTTATGAAAATTTAAATTTAATTCCGAGCACGTTTTGGTTAGGGCATCTCTAAGATTGGTATCAAACGGTTTCGCCATTGGAGTGTGTTTAATTTCTCCATTTATGAATTCTTCAAAAAAACTAATATTACGATGCCTGGTAAAATCAATAAATTGATCTAGAATTACAAAATCACCACGACCAATTTCTTCTTGCAAACTTCCACATGCGGTAGTTACAAGAATATGTGTACATCCCGCGTCTTTAAGTGAATGAATATTTGCCCTATAATTTACTTGAGTAGGAGGAATACTATGGGCTCTTCCATGTCTTGCAAGTAAAACAACATCGACACCACCAATAGATCCACATTTAAGGGGTGATGAAGGAGCACCAAAAGGAGTCCCTACAACGACATCGTGAGAATCAAGTAACACATCAGGATTGTCTAACCCAGATCCGCCAATGATTCCAATTTTAAGCGTATTCATAGTATTATTACCAACAACTGTTGTCTTTTGAACTAATTCTGATGCATATGTATGTGCAATGTCAAAGTATGACTTAGCTGAATTTATAGCAACTTCCCCTTGATCATTAATGCCAAAACAGTTGATCTTTGCTCTGATGTAGGCCCGATAACACTTATAAAAATTTAGTAACTTTGGTATATCATCATCACCACTAATACGGCGATACTCTTCAACAAACAAATTAGCTAAATCTTTCTTGTTATGATATTCCAAATCCATAGCCATAAACGCAATTTCTGATATGACATCACTACAAGGAAATCGCATATTAAATGTCAATGCATCGAATATTACTGGTCCATTTGGTGTTATGAAGACATTACCTGAATGAAGGTCACCATGACAATGTTTAATTTTTCCAAGTGCAGTTCGAATAGATAATAATCCTTTATGGTGATCAATAAATGAATTAATTTGAGATTGAATGAATGAAAAATCTTCTTGTGAAATAACTGAGCCAATATGTTCTTTGGTTTGTTCAAAGTTCTCATTCCAATTAAATATGATATTTTCTACATTTCCGTATGAAGATATTTCATCATTTGTAGGTGCAACGGCATGAAATTTGAATGTTTCTTGAGCAAGTAGTTTAATATCATCTTGTGTGATTTGATCTTGTTTTAAGAGCACATCCATTGATGAATCCGGATCCATTTGATACATTTTGAGAGCATACTCAATAATTTCGCCATCTCCCTCAACCTGTATAATACCATTTGAGCGTGTGATTGGGACAACAGAAATATAGAGGGCCGGTGAAATTCGCGAATTAATTTTAAGCTCATTTTCACAATGTTGTTTTCGTTTTTCTAGTGTACTTAAATCCAAAAAACCAATATCAATTGATTTGTTAACTTTATAGCAAACAGTACCTGTAAGAAAAACCATGGCTGTTGCAGTTTCACAAAGGCGAATTGATTCAACCTTATGAGGATAGACTTGCTCATTGAAGAGTTCTTTTTTGATATCAAACATAAACAGATTTTAGAAGTCAATCTTTTAATAAGCTTATGCTTGTAGATAATATATATGGAATTATTCGACACTAAATCCTTTCAATTTGAGAACTTTTGTTACTGACTCATCAATTTGTTCTTTAGGGATTTCGCCGCTGCGCACAGCATCAGCAACAAGCGTAATCATCCTATATACTTCATTTGGATCACTATCAAAATTTAGAACAATATCGTTGCCAGCCTTATACACACCAACATACATCTCATCAACAGATCCATAAAACTTTTTGAGTCCCAGCATATGAATCTCATCACTTACTATTAATCCTGAAAAATCTTTCTTAATATTATCTAATACTTCTTTTGAAACAACGCTTGGAATTCCTTTGGTATCGACTTCTCCGGTAGTAATTAAATGACTTACCATAATTGTATCAACATTTCCTTTAGTAGAAAGATATTCATAAGGGAGTATATCCTCTTTATCTATAACTGCTCCCCCTACAAATTTATGAGGATCTTTACCCACAAGAGTTTTCCCAGGATAATGTTTTGCTGAAGTTAAAATTTTTTGTGATTGCATAGCGGCTATGTATGCTTCAGCTTTCTCAGAAACTTCTTGCGCAGTTCCTGTAAATGCCCGACATCCCCAAATTTCATCGCCCAGATCTACTACTGGCGCAAAATCAAAATTGAATCCTAATTTTTGTAAATACTTTCCTTGTTCAAGTCCTAAATCATACGCTTCGCCAGCTGTTTTTGCATCAGCTGCAGTTTTGAAATCACGAAATGCAATAAAAGGATTTACACACCCTTCAAGATCAGCTGTGATGAACAAAGGAATAGCCATCCCTTCATTACCCATATCTACTTTGTCTCTGACTTCTTGCTCTGTTGCATGGGCACCTAGGTGCATTCCACCCACATTCATTTTTTTCCACATGGGGATGTTAACTTTGGCACCAATCACAACCACCATTTGTGCAATTTTTTGCTCAAGCGTCATAGAATCAAGTTGAACTACATTATCTGTAACAATAATTCCTTTTTGTTGATTAGGAATGAAAAGACCTTGCGCTTTTGCTATATTTGCTACAAGAAGTAATACTGTAAGGGTTAATAATACCATAAAAAGTGTTTTCTGAGGAATACGTGAGGATATCTTTTGCACTTTTGTTGTCCTCTTTGTTTTTTTTCTACTTTTCTTTACCATATTTTACCAGTATGCCTGCAGAGTACAATAATTATACGCTTTTGAATTTAATCTATATTTAGCAGAAGTGGCTGTGTAACAACTCTGAGTAAGAGTAGTATCTTCATGTTGCATAACGTCACGCTCACATGTAACTTGCTGCCTTGCAGAAAGGCAACAACGACCTAAATCAACTTCATTTATACCAACACTTGATTGAACTACACATACGGGTTCCTCTGCATCAAGAACGTAAGCGGCTTTTCCCGCCGCAGGAAATTCAATTCCAATAAGGTTACTTGCAAGCATTAGAGAAATTACTATCAAACCCACATTAGCAACTATAAACACCTTTTCTTTTTTCACATTACAGGGAAGAAATCGTAATATTTAAAACTATTGTATAGCTTAATCCTATATGTCTACTACATTTTTGTACCTTCGATTGTTTCGTGTGCATCAATGGTATAAGAATCTTGTAATTTTTCTTCCGATAATTTTTGTTGGACATTTTTTTAATAATAATGAATTATTCTTAAGTTCGCTAGGGTTTCTTGCTTTATCATTAGTATCATCAGCCAATTACACTATTAATGATATTAGAGATGTAAGAAAAGATAGACACCATCCCGAAAAGAAAAAACGGCCAATTGCTGCTGGAAAAATTTCAAAAAGAGAAGGGATAATTTCAGCATTAATACTTTTGATATTTTCCTTATTATTGGCATCATACATAAATTCAATCTTTGTATTTTTTGTAATTGGGTTATTTGTTGTCACGCAACTTTACACATTTTTTCTAAAACATATTTTGTTTGCTGATGTACTTACAATTGCAGGCTTATTTGTTGTTAGAGCGGTATCTGGCGCGTATATTATTGATGTATGGGTTTCACCATGGTTAATAATCTGTCCATTTTTCTTAGCATTATTTTTAGTTGTAGGAAAACGACATGCAGAAATTTTGTATGGAAATAATAAAATAATATCACCAGGATATACTAAGAATATTACTTCCTTGCTAATGATGGTTTCAACCACTGCACTTATTATGTCATACGCATTGTACTCATTTAGTAATTATCAATGGTTATTAATGACAATTCCATTTGCATTATACGTTATTTTTCGCTTTGTTCATCTGATTTTCTCCGGCTCAATTATTGCTCGGCAACCATCATTCGTTTTTCGTGATATTCCTTTGGTAGTTGGAGTTGTGTTGTGGATAATATTAACATTTCTTGTCATTTATGTCTAAGTATCTAAAAATAAAGAGGACTTGTGAAATCTTTGCCATAACCTATATATAGGAAAACAGCAGAAGTCACCATATGAAACGCATCTCACGTACAAAAATAGATTATTTGCCGCTAGCTAGTAATGTGGTTACGTTCTTACGCATTTCAGCCAAAATAGTTGATCGCCTCAGCCGATGTGAGATGCCTTTAAGTATGCGTCGAAGTTTTGATGCGGTTCGTCAGTATGCAGAGGGAGTTGAAGTTGAAGTACATGATCAGTTATTAGAAAATGTTCATAAGGATATTTTTGAATCTATGATGGTAAATGTTTCTGAAATAGAAGACGTATTACGTGAAATTTTGGTAACTCACGGAGATGTTATGAAGAAATTGGCTAATTTGCCAGTTGAACAGCAATTTGAGATTGCAGATGCCCTTGGAATAGAACTCCTTGGCCAAGAAAAGGAAAAAGTTCCACCAAAAATTAAGCAAGTTGTATTCAGGTTACTTGATGAAATTCACAAATTACAAGATATAAGCATGAAATACTATTCTTTAGATAAGGAAGGTTATCTTGAATTTGAAGATGAAGTTTAAATTATTTTAATTTCTTACACATACCAACTAGATACTATGATTAAGGCATATACAAGAAAACCAAGAGTGAAATACCAAATTCGCCCCTTGCGACCATAAGGAATATGATGTCGAATGACCGTATAAAGCAAGATTCCAACTGTAAGTCCAATAAGACTAAATTCTATCCACTCCGCTCTATTTGTCCAAATAAAGAGGGAAAAGAGAACCCCAATCAATGTGGATGACGAAAGAGCGAATGCTTTTCCACCAGAGCCATGTCTTGAGAGAGGGAGGGTACTCACTAAGGTGAAGGCAACGATCGTGATAAAGAAAAGAATAGATTGAAGTAAATTCCTTGAGAAAAAAGTAACCAAAAGCATACCTAAAATAATATGATAAAAAAAGGAAAAAATGTTTTCTTCCAAATTTAACATCTT
This sequence comes from uncultured Methanosarcinales archaeon, assembly GCA_964405725.1. Taxonomy (GTDB): domain Archaea; phylum Nanobdellota; class Nanobdellia; order Woesearchaeales; family GW2011-AR9; genus CAYOOY01. The sequence continues at coordinate 31,835 of CAYOOY010000001.1, forward strand.
GATTAATTCGTGTCTACGATTATGTTGATAAATTTCTTTTTCAATCACATGATGGATAATAAAACCAACCAAGACAGATAGAAAAAGTAATTTATGAATACGAAACGCTCCTTCAGTAAATAGAGGAAATAATTCCAACAGCAAATAAGTAATTGAAATACCTGCTGATACGGAAACAATTCTATGATAATATCGGGTGTGACGTATGTTTAATTTATTGCTCCAATAATATGTAAGGCCAACAAGAAGTGCAAAAATGATAGGTAACATCTCACTCATGTGGTCTAGTAAATAGTTTTTGCTTAATAATGTTTCTACATAATCAGAATGCTAAAAAAGAAAAAAAAGAAAAAAAATCAATATTTAAGAATTACCCATAATTCTAAACATGCCTGTACCACATGCAGGGCACTTACCTTTCATTGCTTTTCGACCATTCTTCATGGTTGTTTCTTTAGCATCTTTCATTTCTTGTTTTGCTTTACACTTAACACAATATCCTTCAGTCATTATAATACACCTCGAATGTTTATAGAACGATTAAACCGCCCTCTTCGTATAAATTAAGTTCAATCCCTTAAAAATGTTTCGTAAATTTGTGCTTACTTTAGCGAATTTGGAGCTGATTGTAGAAATTCTCAAGATACTCCTTTGAACGCCTTGCAGGCCTTATTCCCATACAATCTGCCATAATTTTTACCAACATATTTGTATCTTGTTTGGTTTGACTAATTGCACTTCTAAAACCAAGTGGATATAATGATGCTCGTTCATGGATTGCGGATGCGTTTTTAAAGCACTCACGAGAGCAAAAAACATACGATCCACTTGAAGCTTTTCCACCATCATACCTAGGTATTATACTAATATGTTCAGCAGGATTCACACAACATTGACAAGACTTTGCCGAAAGAAAATGGTTGGATTTATGTTCTACAAGTTGCACACGCGAACGAAGAGAATATTTTTTTATATCTAATGTATCATGCATCCACGTAAAGTATTTGTAATCCCGAAGAGCTATCTGCTCAATAGATGACCCAGAGTACTTTCCAAACGGCATTATTTCTGGCATATTCCTATTTTCAATCCGTTATCTGTTGTGATTGGTGCTTTACCTTTGAAGAGAAGTTCATTAGCCTTGCACACAGATTTAAGATCACTTTCAATAGAAGTGATTAATTGTTTTGTTTCTTCATCGCAGATAATTGTAATACTTTTCAAATCTTCTTTTAATGAAAGTTGATTATCTGATTTATATTTACGTACGCTATTAATTATATCAACAGCTACATCGCCAGCCTTCTCTGAAGTTTCGTCTACCCTGCTTGATTCAAATTGTGGCCAGGATGCAATATGGATACTAATGATTTTTTCATTTTTGGCAAAATAGAGTTGATACACTTCTTCAGTTATGTGTGGCAAGATAGGTGCAATTAATTTTAGAATTGAAGATAACACGTACGAAAGTGTTGCTTGGGCACTCGTTCGCTGAGCTACACCTCGCACGTCCGGATTATATAAACGATCCTTTGCAATTTCCAAATATTGATCGCAAAATGTATGCCAAAAGAATTTTTCTACTTCATTTTTCGTTTTAGAATATTCAAATTCTTCAAAACACTGAGTTGAATTTTGAATAATGTGTTGTAATTTTGAAACAAGCCATTTATCTATTGTTTGAGTAATATCACCTGATTTGAAATCTTCAAGATGAGTAATACTAAACTTAGATGCATTCCATAATTTATTAATGAATTTTTGACCAGTTAACACATCTTTTTCTTGATATGGTAAATCATCTCCAAGTTTAACTGATGCTGCCCAAAAACGAAATGCGTCAGCAGAATATTTTTGTATTACATCTTGCGCAACAACAAAATTCCCTTTACTTTTTGACATTTTCTGACCATGAGGATCTTGTCCGTGACCCGAAATCATGATAGTTTTCCAAGGGATGGCATTGTGGTGATAATATGATTTTACTATTGTATAAAATGCCCATGTTCTAATAATATCATGGGCTTGCGGGCGAAGTGACATGGGCATAAATCCAGATCGTTCGTCTGAAGAACCCCAATTTGCATTAATTTGTGGTGTTACTGAAGATGTCATCCACGTATCCATTACATCTTGTTCCCCAATAAGGGTATCTTTTTCTTTATGTTTGTCCGGGAACTTTTTCTCACGAGGATCTACTGGTAAATGTTTTTCATCTGGCAGTACAATTTCACCTTTTTGTGTATACCACACTGGGAACGGAACACCATAAAAACGTTGACGACTAATCCCCCAGTTCCATTGAAGATTTTGTACCCAATGTTCATACCTTACTTTCATGTGTTCTGGACGCCATGTGATTTTTTGAGCAATGTCGATCAACTCTTGTTTTTTATCAAGAACTTTTATTTGCCATTGTTTAGTTTTGAGAAATTCAATAGGAGTCGAACATCGTTCATGAACATTTACTGAGTGGCTAATTTCTTCTTGAGATGTTAGTAAGTTCTTCTCTTTTAGATCAGCAATAATTTGTTTACGAGCATCTTTTATTGAGAGTGATTCATATTTTTGTGCAAGGTCATTCATTTTACCCCAGGGTGTGATTGCAAGCCGCAGAGGTAATTTGTGCTTATGCCATTTTTCAATATCTTCCTTATCGCCAAATGAGCATACCATCATTAATCCTGTTCCTTTTTCAGGATCTACTGCTTCGTCTGAAAGAACAGGAACTTCATAATCAAAGAGTGGAACTTTGGCAAAACTTCCCTTTAATTTTTGATATCGTTTGTCCGTTGGATGATAAAATAAAGCGACACACGCAGGCAATAATTCTGGACGTGTTGTTCCAATAATAAGATCCTTTCCTGAAGATGTTGAAGATTTGAAAATAATATCATTAAAATGAGAACTCATATCAACACTTTCCAGATCTGCTTGCGCAACAGCCGTTTGACATTTTGTACACCAGGTTGTTGGACTATCTACTCGTTCAAGAAGCCCTTTTTTGTATAAATCAATGAATGATTTTTGCGCAACGCGTTGAGATCGCTCATCAATTGTATGAAATAATAATGACCAATCGATTGAAAAACCAAGTCGAGTAAATAAGTCGTGATATGTTTCGCCAGCTATTTTTGTGGCAGCAAGACATAATGTAGTAAATTCAGCTCGGGTTGTCTTGTTTTTATTGATCTTATGTTTTTTTTCAACAAATCGCTCGGTTGGTAAACCGTTATCATCAAATCCCATTGGAAAGAAGACATTAAATCCGCGCATTCTTTTGTATCGAGCAACGAATTCGAATTGTGAATAGGACATACCATGACCAACATGCAAATGATCTGCTGAAGCATATGGGGGAGGCGTATCGATGGAAAATGTTTCTTTTTTTGATTTGTTATCGTATTTGAAAACTTTGTTCTTTTGCCAAAAAGTTTGCCATTTAGGTTCAGATACAGCCGGATCATAGCGCTTGGGTAGTTCCATAGTAATGGGATAAGGTTAGTCTTTAAAAAGATTAACAATATTTATTAAGATAATAGAGATTAGGTAACATGATGAAAATATATAGTTATTCAAAGTGTGGAACATGCGTAAAGGCACTAAAGTGGCTAGATGCAAACAATATAACATATGAAGTAATTCCTATTCGAGAACGGCCTCCAAGTGTTGATGAAATTACCAAAATGATTGAAACCATTGGAATAAAAAGATTGTTCAACACTTCTGGTAAAGATTATCGGGAAATGAAGATTAAAGACAAATTACCAGGAATGTCACCAGAACAGATGGTTTCGTTATTACATTCTAATGGGAACTTAATTAAACGTCCTTTTGTTATTTCTTCAAAAATGAATGTTACGGGATTCAAAGAAGAGGAATGGGAAAGAATATTACAATAACAGAAAGTAATTAATCAGATGTTTTTTTACCACGCGATCCGCTTTCTTCCCAACCTGACGCAGTGATTTCAATGAATTCAGCTTTCTCTTGCATCTCTGTGATAGTTCTTGCGCCACAATAACTCATACCTGATTGCAAGCCCTTAGCTATACTTTTTATCACGTCGCTTACTGGACCCTTGTAGTCAACTAAAGCTGAGACTCCTTCTACAAAAACATCAATTCTCTCTTTTACTTTTTTCCCTACTTGTGTCTCACGCCGTAAATGGCTACTTTCATACGACGCAGATCCATGATACTTTTTGTATCGCTTTCCATCTTTCATTAAAATTAATCCTGGAGCTTCATCTGTTCCTGCAAAAAAAGTACCTGAATAAATACTTGAAGCGCCAGCAGCCATTGCTTTTGCAACATCCCCTGGATATTTCATACCACCATCAGCTGTTATTGGAACGTTGTGTTGTTGTGCAACAGAAGCTACATCAAGGATGGCAGAAAATTGAGGTACTCCTGATCCCGAGATTACACGTGTTGTACACACCGGACTTGGACCAATGCCTATTTTTAGTCCATCCGCGCCCGCCTCAATTAAATCGTGAGCTGCTTTTGCAGTCGCAATATTTCCCACCATAACATCAATTGGAAAATGTTTTTTTAATTCTTTTAAGCGTGATATAACCAAATCTGAGTGTGCATGCGCGACATCTAA
>CAYOOY010000001.1:36455-70190 GCA_964405725.1 uncultured Methanosarcinales archaeon
CACTAAACAGTCAACCCCTACTTCAACTAACGCACGTGCGCGATCAAGTGCATCTTTAACACCAATTGCAGCAGCTACTTGCAAACGTCCTTTAGTATCCCGTGTGCAATTTGGCCAAAATTCTAACCGTTTGATATCTTTAGTTGTAATAAGACCAAGCACTTTTCCATTTTCAACAAGAGGTAATTTCTCAATACGATTATCATGAAGTAATTTTTTAGCGGCTTCACGATTTATTCCTAAGGGAGCCGTAACTAATCTCTCTTTTGGTGTCATAACTTCGGAGACAGGTTTTTTATGGTTTGTTTCAAATAAATAATCTTTAGATGTGAAAATACCAACCAATTCATCATTATGAACTACAAGAAGACTGGTTACGTTTTCTTTTTGCATTAATTGTATTGCTTCTTCAACTGTAAGCCATGGCGCAATAGAAACAGGATTATCAATAATGTAACTGGTTGATTTTTTTACTTTTCGTACTTCTTCTACTTGTTCTTCAACAGATCCAAATTGATGGATGACACCAAGGCCACCCTCACGTGCCATTGCAATGGCCATTTTATGTTCTGTTACTGTTGCCATATTTGAACTAACAAAGGGTGTTGCAAGATGAATATTCTTGGTAAATTTAGATTTAATATTCGCTTCACCACGAGAAGATAACGGAGTTCTTTGTGGCACAAGTAGAACATCTTTGAATGTCAAACCCTTTTTCATATACATATTTATGAAGCATACTATAAATAAATAATAGGTTGTAAAATAGGTATATTCCAAAGGATGTTAATTTAAATATTTGATCTTATCGAACGTATTATGATTCAGAAGTATCGGCAAAAAGTATTTTTCTTGCTTGTAGTTGTTTTTTTGTTTTTTAGTATGGTTTTTCTTTTGGGGTTAAGTAATCAACAATTTATTTTTTTTGATATTGGTTTACCAGTAAGAATGCAAAATACAATAATTGCAGTGTTTTCATTTATGTGCTTGTGTTTGGTTGTATGGGATATGAAGAAGTTGTAGATATACAAATTCACCATAAACCTTATATGTCAAATCGCCTCTAACATTTTCATGTCTCTTTACACTCTTAAATACATGCCAAAAAATACCAAACAAGTCTTTGGGCAAGATTTGGCAGTCTCACAACTACGAGATTATGTTCTTAACTATAAATCAAAAAAGAACAAGGCGGCTTTACTTCATGGCCCAATTGGTATTGGCAAAACGTCTTCTGTATATGCCCTTGCAAATGAATTAGGTTATGAGTTATTAGAATTAAATTCGTCAGATCTTCGTAATAGCGAAAGTATTAGAATATTTCTTGATTCAACTTTAGGGCAGCAAAGTTTGTTTTTCAAACCAAAAATAGTGTTAATTGATGAGGTAGATAATATTTCAGGAAGATCCGATCGTGGATGCATACCTGCTCTTATCAAAGGTATTGCAAAATCTTCCTTTCCTGTTATTGCAACTGCAAATGATATTACTAATTCTAAACTTAAATCATTTGTAAAAGCAGCGCAACAAATTGAATATATGCAATTAACACACAATGATATTGCACATCTAATAGGGTGGGTCTGCGAACAAGAAGGAATTAAGGCAGGCGATAAAGCAGTAAATACGCTTGCACGGCGTGTAGATGGGGATGCACGGGCCGCATTACTTGATATGCATTCATTACGTGAAGATTTTAGTTTTGAACAAGTTCTTACACTTACTGATCGTAAACGTACAGATACGATAATGAATGCCCTTAGAATAATTTTCAAATCAAGTTCAGCAGAAAATGCGCGAACAGCGCTTCGTGATGTTGATGTTGATATTAATCAAGTCTTTTTATGGATTGATTACAATTTACCAAAAGAATATGTAGATGCAACATCATTATCTCGCGCGTATGAATACATAAGCAAAGCAGATATTTTTCGTCGAAGAATTTCACGGCAACAGCATTGGCGTTTTTTATCATATATTAACGATCTTCTAACAGCAGGTGTTGCAATGGCAAAAGAGCAAAAGAATACCGAATTCATTAAGTATAAACGAACAATGCGACTTTTGCGTATTTGGCAGATGAACATGAAATTAGCTAAGAAAAAAGAGATCGCTAAGAAATTGGCAAATGCTATGCATGTTAGTTCACGCGTTGCAAACGAATATGTTGGATATTATCAAAAAATGTTCAAACATAGTGAATGTACAGAGATTGCACATGAGTTAGAATTAAGTTCTGATGAAGTTGCTTGGTTGAGAAAATAATCAGTTCAAGCGCAAAATTTAATAAACTAATTACTATCTTCTGTAGATATGACAATCTCTATTGAAGATATGGCTACATTTTGTAAAAAGAAAGGATTTGTCTTTCGCAGCGCAGATATTTATGGTGGTCTTAGTGGGTTTTTTGATTATGGCCCATTAGGAGTTGAGTTAAAACGAAATCTAAAGCAAGCTTGGTATAAATTTATAGTGCAGGATCGAGAAAATGTTGTAGCAATGGATGGATCGATTATTACAAACCCAAAAGTGTGGAAAGCAAGTGGCCACATAGATGGGTTTGCAGACCTTGTATTGACAACTAAAAAAACGAAAACAAAAATTAGGGCAGATCATTTCATTGAAAAACAACTTAAGGTATCAGCAGAAGGATTAAATGCCGAGGAGATTCAATCTTTAATTAATCAATATAGCTTGAAGTATAAAGGTGAAGAGTTCGCTGAAGTTCATGATTTCAACATAATGTTTTCAACCAAAGTTGGCGCTTCAGCAGAACATACAACAACTGCATATCTTAGGCCAGAGACATGCCAAAGTATTTTTCCAAATTTTAAACTTGTAATGGAAACGAGTCGGCAAAAATTACCATTTGGTATCGCACAAATTGGAAAAGCATTTAGAAACGAAATTAGTCCAAGAGATTTTTTATTTCGCTCTCGGGAATTTGAGCAGTTAGAATTAGAGTTTTTTGTTCATCCAGAGAAACCATGTGAAAATCTTTCTTCTAAGCACAAAGAGACATCATTTCAATTCTGGTCTTCTGAACAACAAGAAGAAAATAAAGATGAAATGCAAAATGCTACAATTAAAGATTTAATTAAGCAAAATAAAATGAATGAGTGGCAGGGGTATTGGCTAAGTGAGATATATCTTTGGATGGTAGAAGAACTTGGCATTACGCCTGAAAATCTACGAATTCGTGAACATATGAAAACAGAATTATCACATTATTCTTCAGCTACATTTGATATTGATTATAAATTTCCATTTGGATTTAAAGAAATTCACGGATGTGCTAATCGTGGATCATATGATTTAACACAACACCAAGAACATTCTGGATCCAAATTAGAAGTATTTGATGAAGCTTCACAACAAAAAGTTTTGCCGCACGTAATTGAACCATCACAAGGAGTTGACAGATTACTATTGGCGTTATTATTTGAAGCGTACAAAGAAGATACAGAGCGAGGCAATATAGTTCTTCATTTACCTCATAAACTAGCTCCATACCACATTGCCGTATTTCCACTGGTGAAAAATAAACCCGCCGTTCTTAACAAGGCAAGAGAAGTGTATAATGAGTTAAAAAAGTCATTTGTATGTCAATTTGATGCTTCAGGTTCCGTTGGAAGACGATACGCGAGAGCAGACGAAATTGGTATTCCACATTGCATTACTATTGATTTTGAAACCTTAGAAGATAATTGTGTAACCATTCGAAATAGAGATACGACTAAGCAAGAGAGAGTTAAGATATCAGAATTAAAAGAAAAACTAGATTGAAATTCTTAGGATGGAAAGAGTAGTAAAGCAAAACTACAAATCAAATAAGGAAAATTTTTTATAGGGAAGTGTGTTGCAAGATTTCTATGGAAATTAAAGATTGTCAACCAAATACAGGAAAAATAGATATCGTTGCAGTAGTAGTTAGTAAAGACGATGCGCGAACATTTGAAAAATTCGGCAAGTCTGGACAAGTTTGTAACGCGAAAATTAAAGACGAAACAGGAGAAATAACTCTTACATTGTGGAATGAAGATGTTGATAAAGTAAACGTTGGTGATAAAATTCATGTTCAAAATGGGTGGTGTTCAGAATTTAGAGACCAAAAACAATTATCTTCAGGGAAATTCGGCACTATTGAAGTTCTTAATTCTGGCGAAGTATTCACAAATGATCCAGGATTATTACAACCTGGCGCTCAAGGTGCACCTGAAGGCCAAGAAGGCATGATGCCTCAAGAAAATGCTTCAGAAGATGGACCAGTTGATGATGTAGAAGAGTTTGTTGGATAGTCATTCTAGTTTATTTTTTTGTTTTTTTCACCAAATTATATATAGGACTTCACTATTACATATTACTATGAAGCTACAACCAACACTTAAGCAAAAAAAGCGCTATGTGGTTTTTGAAATTAACATAGAGGTTGATGAAAAGGATCTGAAATTAGCAATTCGTAGTGCTCTTAATCAATTCTTTGGTGATTTAGGTAACGCACGTGCGGCTCCTATGTTTGTTAAATCTAAAAACAATAAATTTATAATAAAAGTTAACCACAAACACGTCGATGAGCTAAAGGTTGCAATAGCGCTTATCAAAACAATTAAAAATAGTAAGGTGATTATTCGTTCTATTATTACAAGCGGAACAATCAAAAAAGCAAGCGAGTATATATGAGGTGTACACAATGAATCAAAAACAAATGATCGATAAAATGGGATACGATAGAAGTATCACCATGTTCTCTCCTGATGGAAGATTACTACAAGTAGAATATGCAAAGAAAACAGTAAAGCAAGGTTCAACAGCTATTGGATTTCAGTGTAAGGATGGGATTGTATTTGTATCTGATAAGCGAATTGCATCTAAATTAATTGTAGCAAGTGCTATTGAAAAGATGTTTAAAATTGATGATCATTTAGCGGCAACAGCTGCAGGTATCATTTCCGATGCTCGTGTTTTAGTTGATAGAGCTATGTTACGAGCTCAGCAACATTCTGTTACATATGATAGTAAGATTGATGTTCTTAGTGTCGTTAAAGAAATTTGCGATTTGAAACAAATATGTACACAATCGGCTGGTTTAAGACCATTTGGCGTCTCTATGTTAGTTGGCGGTGTTGAAGATGATGGATCAATTAGATTATTTTTAACAGAACCTTATGGGTTATATTTTCAATATAAAGCAGCTGCAATTGGAGAAGGCGAAGCTTCCTTAACACCACTTCTAGAAAAGAAGTATAAGCCAACAATGAGTTGTAATGATGCAATTAAATTAGGTCTTGAATTACTTAAAGAATATTTAAAATCAGATTTTAACTTCGATCGTGTTGATGCTGCTATGATTCTATCAAGTACACGGAAATTTCGTAAGTTAAGCGATGATGAATTAAAGAAGTTTAAGTAGATTTTATTTTTTTAATTTTTAGTATATTATTTTTTTCTCTTTGAATTTTAAAAAAAGAAATAAACCCGAGGAGGTCTCGGGTAAAGGAGATGTTAAAGGAGGTATTACTAGAAATGATACTCTGATATATAAACACCTAGAATATATACTACAGAAGCGAGATTGAGAAAAAGAGACCACAAACTTTTTAAAGGCTTTTGATGAGTTGCTACTATAAAGTAATTTAGGTGGAAATTAATGTATCGGTTGTTTTGGACGCCAGAATGGTTTAATGGGTGGGACATCACCTTCGGAGTTGTGGGAATTCTCATAGCACTTTTGATTGCAGCGTATAGCTACAAGATCCATAGTGTTACTGGAAAAAATAATTTCGGATATTTTTCATTTGCATTCGTATTAGTTGCACTTTCATTAGCAATAAAAGGATTTACAACTTCCGTATTATATTTTCATCCCATAAGAGAAGCAACATATCAATTGTTGCAACCAGCATTAACTGGGGGATCGCTCATAAATGATCTTTTTTATCGAGGAGCATTTTTCCTACATATGACCAGCATGCTTGGTGCATGGCTATTAATCTTTTTTATCTCACAAAAAGTACGATCGCGACTTAAGAGGTACTATGAAGTAGCACAAATTGGATTATTTATCTACTTTATATTCCTAATTTCATGGGTGAGTAATTTTAAAGGCATGGTCTTTTACTTAACTAGCCTTGTAATTACAAGTTTGATTGCGTTAAATTATTACAAGAATTATCTTAATAACAAAAATAAAAATACGTACAAAGTAATGGGTGCATTTTTGTTCATTGCTCTAAGTAATATATTTTATATTTTTGTCTACTTTTATGAAGGGATGTATGTTTTTGGAGAAGTATTCATGTTAATTGGATTTTTGATGCTTCTACACACATATAGGAGAACGATGAAATAATGGCAGCAAGAAGAAGTAGGTTGGAATTAGTATATGACATATTACTTGCCATTCAAAACAAAGGTGGAACTATCAAACCAACTCATTTAATGTATAAATCAAATTTATCACATAAATTACTCAATAACTATATGGAAGAGTTAATTGGTAAAGAATTAATATTTATTCATGAAGAAGAACCTAAAAAACGTAAAAAAAGATCAACTAAAAAAGTCGTGATTACGGAGAAAGGATTGAATTTCTTAGAAGAATTTAGACGAATGCGTGAATTTACTGACGCATTTGGATTGTAATCACATAATTCTTATATATTATTATTACTGATGAGTGTAAATGTCAAAGATAGTTGCAGGTATTGATGAAGCAGGACGAGGACCAATCCTTGGCCCATTAGTTATGGTAGCGCTTGCCATGAAAGAAGAAGATCTTAAAAAATTAGAGTGGCTTGGTGTGAAAGATTCTAAATTGCTTAGCTCACAGGTACGTGAAGAACTATTTGAACGAATTCGCGAAGTAGTACATGATTTTAGAATAGAAGTAATTGAGCCTGACGCTATTGATTTGTCTGTAGATGGTGAGAGTAATTTGAATTGGTTAGAAGCAGATACGTCAGCAAGATTAGTCTCTGAACTAATGCCAGACAAAATCATTGTTGATTGCCCAAGTATTAATCAGGAAGCGTATAAAGAATATTTTCTCTCAAAATTATCGCAAGGCGTTAAGGATAATGCTGAATTGATCGTTGAACATAAAGCTGATTTTAATTATATTGTAGTTGCTGCGGCCTCCGTTATTGCAAAAGTAATACGAGATCGGCAAGTTGAACATATTAAAAGAGAGATAGGAATTGATTTTGGTTCAGGTTATTTGTCTGATCAAAAAACACAGGATTTCTTAAAAGTACATTTTGAAGAGCACGCAGATTTATTTAGAAAAAGTTGGAAACCATATAAAGCACTGGTAGATGCAAAGAAACAAAAGAAATTAGGTGAGTATTAATTATTTTATCCTAAAATCCTAAATACAAAGATTATGTAATATAAGGATATTACAAGCATTATTACGCCTGCAACAATATTGATTTCTCGTTTGTATTTTGTTAGATATTTGATGATTGTTGTAGAAGCTGCTGCTGAAATTACAGAAAAGAGAAGTAAAGGAGCAGCCATGCCAAGACCAAAGAATATGAAATTAATTATATTTACAATAAAGCTTGCAGCTGAAGTTGCTATGGTTTTTGTAAACATTATAGCGATAAATGCAGGATTACACGGAAGAACAATTGCGCCAAACAAAAACCCATATACTAATGCGTTAAGATACGAATTGGAAAGAATCGGTGCCTGAGCTTTTGGAAGATACTTACTAAAATCGACATTGAAAATTAGAAGTAAACTAAGTACTATTAAAATGCCAAATGCAATTGGTGAGACAACATTAACTACTTTTGTAAGAGATGTTTTAAGAATGGTTGTGAAGATAATTCCAAGTAATGACATGAATAGAACTACTCCCGCTGTAATTAGCAACCCAAATACGATGAAAATGCTTTTCTTATTGTCCTTTGAAACTTTATTTGCCAAATATGCTAAAAATCCAGGAAATAAAGGTAGAACACACACAGCACCTAATGGAGTAAGTAACCCTAATGTAAAAGAAGAAAGAAAATCAGCTAGCATCCTTTTGCAATCTCCTGAGTTAAAGTATCTGCATCTTTAACACCGCGCCCCAACTTTCGCGCTGTTTGATCTTCACAAATTAAAATGACAGGTACAGTTGGGGCTGCACTTATTCCTTGTCCAAACTCTTTTATGAGTGATCTTGTCATTTCAATAGGGGAGACACTATATTTCCAATCAAATCCGTGTGAAGTAGCGTGCGCTTTAACTTGTTCTGCATCTTCATTAGGATCAGCATCAAGGCTTACTGAAATTATATCTGGGTTATCTTTATGAAATTGTTTCATAATATTTTGCTGCTTAGTACACAACGGACACCATACTGCAAAGACTTCAAGCAGAACTTTTTTATCTTTGAAATCTGAAATTTTGAATTGGGTATTGGTATTTACATCGGTAATTGTTGTATCACGCCAGCCAGTAGTTACAACTTGTGTCTTTGTAGATTCAGTAGTTGGGTTTGTACTTGCTGGTTCTTGATTTCCATCGTTTTTCACATCATCAATTGGTGTAGTGGTAGTTTTAGCCTCTTCTGCTGCACTGCAACCAACTAAAAAGGTAATTGTAATGAGAATAATTAGTATCTTTTTGGCATCTATCATATCGAGTGTAAAGTTGATTACAATTAAAAAAGTTGTGGTTTTAAAGTGTTATAACTTCTTTAATTGATATCCATCCGCAGCATCGCCTATATCCCATCCTAAAGAATTAATTTTATCTCGTAATTCATCTGATTTTTTCCAATCCTTTTGCATTCGAGCCTTACCTCGTTTTTCAGCAAGATCAATTACTTCCTCGGGTGCCTTATCTTCTTTAACATTACCTAAGTTGAAACCAAGAACTTTATCAAATTCAAGTAAAACACAAAGTTTATCGTGATCTTCAAGCGTATCTGTCTTTACAACATCCCACATAACCGCTAATGCCTTTGGTGTATTTAGATCATCATTAATACGATCAGTAAATTTGTCAAGATATTTCTGTCTTGCAATTATGTTATCATCACCATGTTTTGATTTTTTTAATTCATGTACTTTATCAAATAATTTTAGCCTAGCTGTACGTGCACCATCCAGTGCTTCATAGCTAAACATTAATGGATTTCTGTACGATGTTCCAAGGCAAAAGTATCTGTAATCAAGTGGTTCAAATTCTTTGTCTTGCAGAGTTTGAAGAGTTATGAAATTATCGCCAGATTTTGCCATCTTCTCTTTATCTTTTAGAACTAACCATTCGTTATGTAACCAATAATTCACCCAAGGTGATTTGCCAAAATTGGCTTCTGATTGTGCAATTTCATTTGTGTGATGAATTGGAATATGCTCTTTTCCGCCGCAATGAATATCAAATTGTTCTCCTAAATATTTTGAAGCCATAACTGAACATTCGATATGCCATCCAGGAAATCCTTTACCAAATGGTGTATCCCATCCAAACTCTTTGCTAAATTTCCATAAAGCAAAATCTTGTGGTTGACGTTTCTCTGAATTAGTTTTAATTCTCTTCTTAGTATCTTTACTTATTTTTTTTCCAAGTAATTTTCCATAGTCTTTTGATTTAGAAGTATCAAAGTATATCCCGTCAGAAGTTTTGTATGCAAACTCGTTCTTTGTAAGATTTTGAATAAAAGCTATATCTTCATCAATATGTTGAGAAGCTCGAGGAAGTTTATTAGGAGGAAGTATATGAAGAGATGAACAATCTTTAATGAATGCTTTTGTATATATATCTGCTAATTTCTGCATTCCCTTTAATGTTAATGGAAGACCTTCTCGCTTAAGGCCTTTAGTCATTTTATCTTCTCCTTCGTCTGCATCAGAAGAAAGATGCCCAACATCAGTAATATTCATAACATGATTTACTTTGTATTTATTGAAAAGAAGAACTCGTTTGAGAATATCCGTAAATAGATATGCTCTTAGATTTCCAATATGAGCGAAATTATATACAGTTGGACCACATGTGTAAAGAGATACTACGGTTTTGATAGGCTTGAACACTTCTTTTTTCTTATGAAGTGTGTTATAGAGTGTGAGTGGCATTTTATAACGTTAGTATCTCTGCGTCTTTTAAACTTTGTTCTATTAATGAATTATAATCACATTTTTCTAATTCTTTTGTTATACGAGCGGGATCAGATTTTGTTGCAGGATTCTTTGGACCAAGTAACGCGCAGATCTCAGGACCTTTAGAAATGTCAAAAGTGCCTATCTTTTTTGCAATATCTATGATTTCTTGCTTATCACGTGAAAGGACTGGACGCAGAATTTCTAAGTCAACGTGCTTTGTGATTGTTTTAAGATTAGAAAGTGTCTGAGAACTTACTTGTGCAAGATTCTCGCCAGTAATCAAATACGTAGCTTTCTCTTTTGTAGCAATTATTTGAGCAGCACGAAGCATTAGTATTTTTTGTAAAATAAAATAATTTCGATGATCACTATTTTCTGTAATTGCTTTAAAGACATTAACAAACCCAACTAGGTATGTCTTTTTAATTTTGAGAAGTGTAGCTAAATCACGTACTTTTTGCAAATCTCCATCATCACTAAGGGGTTGTTGATGAAAATGTATTGCTATCACATCTACTCTGTTATTCATCAAATGAATTGCAACAGGACTATCAATACCTCCACTAAGTAGCGCTATCCCTTTTTTCATATAGAATGAAGAGATCATATTTTTATAAGGTTTTTGTAAGGGCAAGTTTTATATTGTATAATTATATTGTCAAGATAGTGAGAAATGTTATTAGAGGGATTGTGTGTATATTACTATTTCTTCCATTAGTAATGGCTACACCTTTGTACGAAGCAAATGAAATTACTACGGAATTATCTGTTTCAGGTGGTTTTGATTTAATTCAAGAAAAAGCAAGCGGATCACTTAAGTCCGCTGAAGCTTCTTTATTTTTATTTCCACAAGAAACCGCGAGACAAAAAATAAATTCTTTAGATACCAATGGAAAAGTAAATAATGGTATACTTGAATTTAAATGGAATGATGGGAAAATTGAAAAGAAAACATTTGGATATACAGCTACACTTCTTACGAGTAATCAGGTTAATTTAGTTACAAAAGAAATCCCTTATCCGCTTAAAGACTCGGATATAGCTGGCAAAGAACAATACCTGCAAGCAACAAAAACTATTGATTCAAATACAAAAGCAATTGTAGATAAAGCGCTACATTTAGCAGGAAATGAAGATGACCTATTCAAAGTAGTATTTAATATTGCAACATGGGTAGAAGGAAATGTACAATATGATCTTAACACTCTAACTGAAAAAGCATCTCAAAAAGCGAGTTGGGTTCTTGAAAATAAGCAAGGCGTTTGTGATGAAATGACAAGTTTATTTATTGCAATGACACGTTCATTAGGTTTGCCATCACGATTTGTATCTGGTATTAGTTATACCACGTCAGATTTATTTGGTGACCCCTGGCAAGCGCATGGGTGGGCTGAAGTTTTTTTCCCAGGAGTAGGATGGGTTCCTTTTGATATAACATTTGGTGAATATGGATATGTTGATCCAACACATATTAAATTTCGAGATGGTTTTGATCCTGCTGAAGCTGCAACAGAGTACAATTGGCTCGCGCAAGATGTAGTGTTAAAACCGAAAGATCTTGATTTTTCAGCAAAAATAATTAATTCAAAAGGTAAAGCTGCAAAAGATTTAATTTTACGAATGGATCTTTTATCTGAGGATATTGATGTAAATAGTTTTAATCAGGTACGTGTCGCCATAGAAAACACAGCTGATCATTATAATGCAATCACATTACAGTTGGCGGTGCCAAAAGAAGTTTCTATTGATGGCAGAAATAAAAGAACAATCTTACTTAGACCAAAAGAAACAAAAGAAACAGCATGGAATTTGCAAATTGGTGGTCTTGCTCAAGATTATTGGTATAATTTTCCAATAGTTGCATATTCGGAAAAAAATCAAACAGTAAGTAGTAGTTTTAGTGCAAAGCAAGGTGGATTATCATATTCATCTAAAGATATTGATAAAATTACTGTAAAAGACGAAGAAAAAAGATATTCGTCACAACTATCATTTTTGTGTTCTCATAAAAAAGAAGTTTCACTTAATGAAGAAGTAAAGGCGACTTGTACTCTTCAAAATAATGCCCCTGTGGAACTTGTAGATTTATCATTTTGTGTGGGAGGAGTGTGTGAAAAAAGTGATATAAAACCTTCAGAAACAATTCAAAATACTGTAACTCTGAAAACCAATAGAGCAGGATGGCAAAATTTTGTTGTAATGGCGCAACACAAAGATGCAGAAAAAAGACAAGCAGAGCAATATCTTGTAAAAGATATCGCTAACGTAACTATAACTCCTGTATTTCCTGCTCACATGACACTTCAAGAGAACATTGAAGTGGAGTTACTTGTGAACAAAAATTCGTTCAGCACACCAGAAAATGTGATTATTACACTTAAAGGACCAGGATTTGAAAACACATGGACCATAGATAAACTAGATAAAGAAGAAAGGTTACTTCTAAATTTGCAAAATTATAAAGTTGCATCTTCAAACAAATTCACCATTACAACAACCTGGAAACACGAATTTAATTCGTTCTCACAAACAAAAGAGGTCAGCATTGAGGGTCAACACAGTAGTTTTCTTGAGAAAATAAAATTATTCTTTAACGGATTAATTCACTTATTTACAATATGAATGTAATACGCGTAAAAAATTAGAAAATTTAGAGAAAAAAAGTAAAAAAACAAAAAAAAAAATTATCTTCGCTTTCGCTTAGCTGGTTTGCGCTTAGCAGGCTTCTTTTTAGCTGCTTTTCTCTTAGCTGGTTTGCGTTTTGCTGCTTTTTTCTTAGTTGCCTTCTTTTTCGTGGTCTTCTTCTTCTTTGCAGCTTTCTTTTTTGTTGCTTTACGCTTTGTAGCTTTCTTCTTTACAGCCTTTTTCTTAGTTGCTTTACGCTTTGTAGCTTTCTTTTTGGTAGCTTTTCTTTTAGTAGTTTTTTTCTTAGTAGCCTTTTTCTTCGTAGCTTTACGTTTTGTAGCTTTTTTCTTAGTAGCCTTTTTCTTCGTAGCTTTTCGCTTGGTAGCTTTTCGCTTTGTGGCTTTCTTCTTTACAGCTTTTTTCTTCGTAGCCTTACGTTTCGTGGCTTTCTTCTTTACTACTCTTTTCTTTGTAGCTTTCCTTTTTGTTGCTTTTTTTGCCATCGTAACACCTCTTTATTTTAAACTAAGCCATGGTAAGTTAAAACAGTTTTTAAAACTTTCTTTTTATTGACTTGTTTTTTATGAAAAAAAATAAAATAAAAAATAAAAAAATAAAGTAGATAAAAAAAAAAGTAGTTGTTTGAAAAATTAAAAAAAAGAAAAACACAAACAATAAATGAAAATAAATAATTGATACGTAAAATAAAAAATAGTTAGAAAAAGTGCAAACTTAGGAAAAACAAGGAAAGAAGCCAAAAAAATGAGGAAAGTTTAAAAAAGAAAAATGATTATAGAGCAAAATCATGAAAGAATTCATAGAAAACGATTTTATTGACGATAAAAACACTGTACAAAACACCGTTGCAAAGCCAGTTTCTTCAAATATACGTGCAATTTCGAACAAAAGATCGATTGAAAATGAAATTAATGATGATGATACCTCCAATGAAGAAAAGAGTGAAAAAAATATCAAAAGTAATATTGTGTACTCAGATACCCTTGCTGTTCAAGATTTGGAAGCGGAGAATAATGCATTAATGGATTCTTTAGAGCGATTAGAAGAAAGAAATAAGAATTTAGAAAATTCAATACATCAAGTAACACAAGAAACAGGAATGCTTAAAGAATTATTTAATAATGTAAATACTGAACTTGCAGAATTGAAAAAACCTTCTCTTCTAGTTGCTGAAGTTGCAAGTGTCATTACCGAAGATAAAGTTATAATTAAATTACCAAATGGAAATAAATTTTATTGTCATGCAACAAAAGAAGCAAAAGGATTGCAAAGTGGAGATACAGTTCTTGTTGAACAAAAAACATTGAATGTTGTCAACAAAATTGATGTTAGTCAATCATTTGACGTAGAAAAATTTGTAATTATTGAAAAACCAAAAGAAAGTTGGAAAGACATTGGTGGTTTACATAAAGAAATGCAAGAAGTACGTGAAGTTATTGAATTGCCCCTAAATAATCCTGAATTGTTTAAAGAAGTAGGAATTGAACCCCCAAAGGGTATGTTATTACACGGACCACCGGGCACTGGCAAGACATTACTTGCAAAAGCAGTTGCCCATTCAACTAATGCAACGTTTATTGAGGTAGTAGGATCAGAATTAGTACAAAAATTTATTGGAGAAGGAGCTAAATTAGTAAAAGAAATATTTGAATTAGCAAGAAATAAATCTCCTGCTATTGTTTTTATTGATGAATTAGATTCCGTTGCTGCAATGCGAATGGATACAGGAACTTCCGGTGAGAGAGAAGTTAATAGAACATTCATGCAGTTACTCTCAGAGCTTGATGGGTTTGAACCACTTGGAAATGTTAAAGTTATTGGTGCAACTAATAGATTAGATATTTTGGATCATGCAATTGTACGACCAGGAAGATTAGATAGGTTAATTGAAGTAAGTTTGCCAAATGTCGAAGGAATTGAAGAAGTGTTAAAGATACACACACGCAATATGAAATTAAAACGCGTTAGTTTATCTTCAATTGCTGAATTACTTAATGGAAGTAGTGGGGCTGAAATAAAAGCAGTATGTACAGAAGCTGGTTATTTTGCAATACGTGAAGGAAGAAATTTTGTTGGAAAAAATGATTTCATCATGGCGATTGAAAAAGTGTGTTCTCAAGAAGATGAAGAGAATTCTGGATTTTTTGGATAGTTTAAATTGTTGTTATTATTGTATTGAACATGATTATCTGTTATGTATTATGAGTTATGGGCGCTCATCAGTTACTACCGTTTAGCATTAAGTGCTATGGGTGTTCACATAATCACTGCGCTTTCCATTCAAAAATATGAATAATGAAAATCTATTATAAATGTTCTTGATGAAATTGATATACTATGACTCCATCAAAAAAACCATTTTGAGCATAAATTAGCATAAATTCATAAAAAACTTTATAAGGATACTCAATTTTCGCTCACAATAGAAAAATGCGGCCCAAGAGGGTCAGTTGGAGGAAAAAAGAATGGAAGGAAATGTAAAGTTTTACAACCGAAAAAAGGGCTTTGGGTTTATCCAAGGCGATGATGGAAACGACTATTTTGTGCATTTTAGTGCATTAAAGAGTACAGGATTCTTACGAGATAATGATCGCGTATCATTTGATGGTGAAGAAGGCGATAAAGGCTTGAAAGCTGCTAATGTAGCTTTACTTGAAAAAGGATCAGACAGAGAAGGTGGCGAGAGCGATGCAAGTACAGAAGATGCACCTGCAGAACAAGAAGAACCAGCTCAAGAAGCAGAACCAGCTCCGGAAACTGAAGCTGAAGCTGCACCTGAAGCAGAAGCACCTGCTGAGGCAGAACCGACTGTTATAGAAAATCTACCTGGTGAAGAAGCACCAGCAACAGAGGAACCAGCTGCTGAACCTACAGAAGAGCCTGCTCAAGAGCCAGCAACAGAAGAACCAGTTGCTCCACCAGCAGAAGAGAAACCCGCAGAAGAAAAAAAGGAAGAACCTGAAGAAGAGAAGAAAGAAGAACCAGCTGCTCCTTCAGAAGAACCTGCACCAGAAGCGGATTTACCTCCTCAAAAGACTGAAGAATAATTTTTTATTTCTTTATTTATTTCTTTTTTTTATTTTTATATCAAAACACATTCTAAATACGCCGGGTGAAAATTGTCCGCACGTTACTTTTCTTAATATGCGAATAGAATACCCCCATTTTGTGCACTCATCACGTATTTTCTTAGAAAACCGATTAATTTCTGTATCATGTAAAAAAGCATACAAATGAATTATCCCATCATTTACACCCTTTTTCAAAGCTAATCCTAGGTATTCTTCACCGGTTTTTGGAAGTGGCATTGCAATACGATCATATTTCTTTCTTAATTTAGGCATTACAACATTTACATCTCCACTAATTAGTGTTAGATTATGTATCTTATTTAATTGCATATTTCCTATAGCATAATTGTGGGCATCAGGGTTTAATTCAATTCCAGTAATATGGCGAGCTTTGGAATGTTTTGCGAATACTAATGGAAATGGGCCGCAGCCAGAAAACATGACTAACACATTCTCGTTATTCTTTATTTGTTTAGCCAAACGTAATCTCTCATTTCCAGATCTTGCAGAAAAATATGTTTTTTCTAAATGTAATTTTAATTTCACACCAGATTCAATATGCGTTGTTTCTTTGGTCTTTTTGCCAGCAAGGATCTTCACTTTTCGTGTACGAAATACCCCTTTATGCATACGCATTTTTTTGACAACTGTATCTACATTAGATGTAATTTGTAGGTACGCTTTTGCAATTTCCTTTTCTTTAGAACGTAATTCATCGGGAATTTCAAGAATCATTATTGATCCAACAATTTCTTGAGATCGTGGAAGTAGCTTTTTTTGTTTTGAAGTAAGAATTGATGAGAGAAGTTTGTCTATTGTTGGCTTTGAATTTCTTTGTTCAAATTTAAATTTTGGCGACACTACTTTTGCACGAGGTACTTTTGCTTTTTTGAGCAAAGGGAAATAAATGAAATCGAATTCTTTGAGAATCTTATAATTTGTATCTAACAGTTCATGCTTTAAAAGGTATTTTTTAACAATTTCGGCGTTTCTAGTTTTTGTAAATGCAGCATAGTGTTTTTTCATTTTGAATCTGATTACTATATCAATACTTGTTTAATACATAAACGTTACGTTTATATAATTTCACTGACTAGAATACATTCATGGGTAGAAGAAGAAGAAAGAAGAAGGGTACAATAAGTAAGGCGATATTAAAAGGACTATTTGTGTATCCTGCAAAGGGAATATGGTGGATTATTACAAAAATATACGCTCGTTCTAAAAAGGGAATTGAGAATATTCAAGAAAAACAAGAAAAGAGTCACAAAAACAAGTCCCGACCAAGGGCTCACGCATCATATTCTTCGTTAAAGAAAATTAAAACGATTAGAGGAAACATATCCTCGTTTGAGAAATATATCTATAATCATGAAAGTCTTATTGGCTTAATTATTGGAGCACGTGGTTCTGGGAAAAGTGGGATTGGCATGCGTTTAGTTGAAAATTACAAAGCAAAAACGGACAAAAGTATTTACGCGATGGGATTTAAGGAAGAAACATTACCAACATGGATGAATGTTATTAAAGATGTAAATACTATTGAAAACAATTCAGTAATCTTAGTTGATGAAGGTGGAATTGAATTTTCTTCGCGAAAGTCCATGAGTAAAGCGAACACCATTTTAAGTGAATTACTCATGATTGCAAGACATAAAGATCTTACAATATTGTTCATTACGCAAAACAGCAGTAATTTGGAAGTAAATGTCTTACGTCAAGCAGATTTTTTGCTCCTTAAGAAAAGTAGTTTGATGCAGCAAGATTTTGAGCGTAAAAAAATACAAAAATTATACCAAAAGGTAGAAAAATATTTTGATGAATTTCGTGATGAGAAAGGGTTGGTATACATATATAGTGACGAGTACACAGGATTTGCTTCAAATACACTTCCTAGTTTCTGGTCAAATAAGGTAAGTAAGGGATATGCCTAAAAAAAACTCCCCAATCCTTTCTGCACTGTTGCAGCGGAATGTAATTTAGCTAACTTAGATTCAACACGATCTTCACTAAAGCCAAATTTGTCTACAAGAAGCCGAGTTGTCTTATCTTTATCAACAGATCCCCATTCTAACGAATATTCATCAGTGGTAGGAATATTCTTTATAGTCTCAAAGATTTCTTGCCATGAAACTTCAAAATCCCATTTAACTTCTTTAAACAGATTCTCAAAGTCATCCCCATGAGTTTTAACCAACTTTAATCCTTTTTTAGGTCCTATTCCTTTTACACCACCTGGATTGTAATCTGTCCCGGCTAAAATGGCAAGTACAATTAATTGATCTTGTGTAAGTTCAAGATTTGTCAACACGTCATCAAGCAAAATAATTTCTGGTTTTACTATTGTATATCCAAACGTTCCCGTTTTTTTTCGCTTTCCTGCAATTGATAAATTACGAATCAATGTAGGACAGCCAAAAATCAAATTATCATAATCTTGAGAAATTGAAGCGTATGCTTTACCTTTTTTTACCATATGCGCTGTTTGCGCTTCACCCTCTGAAGGTGCTTGAATAATTGGAAGGCCAAGTGATTGTAAGACCAACTTTGCATCATCAACCATTTCTGGTGTTAATGAGACAGTACGTGACGCATATTTCTTCATAGCTGAGTAATCTTGCGCATCTGTTGCATCTTTAAGTAACAACGATGCTTTTTTCTTTGCTTCTTTACGCAATTTCTGTGTTTGTTTCTTTATCTCGGGTGCAGGTCCATCAAAAACAAATGCTAATTTTAATTGATGTTCCATCAAAGTTGTAGTTCTATTAAAAAGTCCAATTAAGTGAGACGTAACTTTTCCTTCATGAGTTAATGGAGATCCATCAATTGAGCGAATAGTTGTAAGAAACTGATATAAGAGATTCATTGTATCAATTGCAAGAATTTTCCCAGAAAGGTGTTTATAGGAGAGTTCTTTTGATATAACAATATCTTTGAATTTAAGACCCATCTTCTATTTTCTTAGTTACGGCATTTTGGAATGCATCTGATTTGAGCATTTCTTGCGCTTTATCGGTTAATTTATCTGAGTATAAAAAAAGTAATGGTAATTTCTTTATTTGAGCTTCCATATACGCAGCACTTAAATCTTTTTCATCACATTTCTTTTTATGCCGCGCCTTACAAAAATAGGTAGTATTTCCAACAACACTTTCAACCGATACACGAAGCTCAATTTCCTTGTTTTTACGAATAACTTCACTCTCATTGATAGTTATGTTAAGAGATGTTAAAAAATTGGTAATACTTGGAAGAAATTCCTCAGCCACAGTTGATTTTCGTCCTACTTTCCTTTTTGGTTTAAGGTTATCCGAAACTGGTTTTTTCGTTTCTACTTTCTTTTGAGGAACCGGGACAGGATCTTCTTTTGTAGATGGTATTTTTGTAACTTTTCCCTTTATCTGAGTTTTTTCAACTTTTACTTCATCTTTTGATTTTGCTTCAGGTAATGGTGATTTGATTGGTTCTTTTTTAGTTTCTATTACTTCTTCTACTTTTTTATCTCCTTTCTCTTCTTTTTCTTGGGCTACTTCTTCTACTTCTTTTGTTTCTTCCACCAATTTTTGTTGAGTAACTTCTGGGATTCTAAAAAAAGTAGCAATTGCTGAATTAGATTCATCTTCATTAGTTGTAAAAAATTTCCAGAATAATTCTACACTATCTTTTGTTCGGACGTGAAGAGGAATTGCAAAATCAGGTAAATGACGCAAAGCAACTTTTGAGAGTAAATCAAGTTCAGATTCACGCAACACTTTTTCTTTTTGCAATCGTTGCAAAACATCATAATCTTTAGGATTTGTATTATCTTGCGCGAAAGGAAGTAATTTTCCTTCATCTCCTGGGAGAAAATATAATGGGGAACCACCAACTTTTATTTTTGAAATAAGTACTTTTTTTCGTGAAGAAAGATCGGCTAAATGAGCTGACGCTATCAATGTGTCCAGTTTGACATGCTTTGCTACTTTGGAGGGAGTTGTTGGCCCTGATTTTAAGAACGAGAGTATTTTGTCTTGCACATCCATGAGCATTTGGGTGTTTAGTTGGTTTAAATAGTTTTCTTTGCTGGAAGTGCTAGAATATATGATCATTCGTAAATAAGGAGTATTCTAAACAACAATATTTCCACTCATAACATATTCTTCACTTACACTACTTGCCTCAGTATCGATAAGAAGTGTGGAAAATTCATCTTTAATCTCACGAATTAAAGAATTAAAGTGCTGAAACGTTGAAACCATTACATCCAATTCAATTTCCCACTCGGAGATATATCTTCCATAATGAACAATCTCTGGTTTCATAGCACAATAAGTTAAAAGCCTCTTTTCTTGAGATTTGTTAATTTCCTTAAAATACAAAAATACTTTGAAAAGGTGCAAACCAAGTTTGTTATAATCAATATCGACTGTATATTTTACAATGACGCCCAATTTTTCCATTTTTTTCATACGGCCACGAATTATATCTACGGAAAATCCAGAAAGTTGAGATAGTTTTATCAGTGAAGCTCTCGCATTGTGAACAAGAACACTAAGTACTTTGAGATCTTTAGCATCAAGTTGTTGATGTTCTACTTTTCCAAATAGTTTAGTGGGATCATGTTTTTTAGGGAGAATGTATTTTTTTGAGAACAAATATTCATTCACCACAATAACTGCTGTTTTCTTAATAATAATTTTTCTGAATTTTTGAAATAAATCTTCTTTAATTTTAAAAAATTCATTGTGATTCCTAGCAAAAAGAGTCACTCCAACATCCCAAGATCCTTCACTTACACCAACCCAATACACATTAG
Organism: uncultured Methanosarcinales archaeon; assembly: GCA_964405725.1. Lineage (GTDB taxonomy): Archaea > Nanobdellota > Nanobdellia > Woesearchaeales > GW2011-AR9 > CAYOOY01. The sequence goes on from CAYOOY010000001.1 coordinate 57,062, forward strand.
GACGTGTTAAAAGAAAATCACGAAGAGCATCTCTTTCTTTTAGTGTTCCGGTTAAATTTAAGAATAATTCATACCCTTGAAATCCAATCTTGTTTAAATTAACAATAGTATGAAATTTGCGAATTAATCCTTTTTTTTGAAGTTGATCAATTCGATAGCGAACAGACTCACGCGATCTTCCAATTTTTTTAGCAATTGAAACATCAGGAAGCCTACAATTTAAATCTAGTTGATATAAAAGTTTTCGATCAATTTTATCTAATTTCACCACAAATTAGGGAAATGGAGGACAATATTTAAACTTTTCCATGAAATGTGAAAAATGGAAGAAAAAAATAATTACGGCCTAAGCCATCGAACTACATAATATGTTACATCATTCTCATCATCAACAATCCCCATTAAAAGTCGTTTCTTAGTTGAATGTGCTACCCTATTCTTTGCCGAAAATTCATACCACGTTAATGTTGATCCTTCATGAACGGGATATACAATCCATTTAGCATGATCTTCTCCTGGTTTAACTCCACGATCATAGACACGAAAATCTGCACCGAATTTAAGCGCAGTTTTAACAATATAACCACGATTTCTCAGGTCTTTGAATACACAGTAACGAATCCAGAAATTGGGTTCGACTTTACGTGCTTTTTTTACAAAACCCTCGAATGAAATTTTTCTTCCTGAGGAGGATTTTATTTCAAGCCTTCCTCGTTCGAATAAATATAATGATTCAAGAAGAGATAATTCTACTTTACCATCATCAGAGATAGTTCCATATCTGCTTTGATTATACAATTCTCGAGCATCATCTGAGTTTTGTGTCAGAACACGCTCGCCAGCCAACATACTTAAAACTGGTTTTTTTTTTACTTTTTTCTCTGATGAGGTTTCAGGCTCAGCTGCCTCAGCAGATTTGGTTTTTTTTGCCATGATATTGTAATTATGTATCTTTTTTTTAAATCTTTGTAGTAATTCTAAGTATTCATACAATAAAGAATATTAAATACAAATCCATTATCTAAATGCATGCGAGAGTTTTGCAATTGCTTTTTGTGGATTTGAAGACGATGCAATGAATGAGCCTGCAACTAGATGATCTGCTCCATATATAGCAGCATGAATGGCGGTTTTTGGTTTCATCCCCCCATCTACAATTATTTTAACATTTGGGTCAGATCGTTTTAGAAAATGAATTTTTCGTAAAGGGGTTTTTAGAAACTTTGCACCATAAAAACCAGGGTGAACAGAGAGTATAAGCACAACGTCAATCTCCTTAAGATGGGGCTTTAAATAAGAGATAGAGGTTTCCGGATTAAGTGAAATTCCAACTTTTTTCTTAATTCTTTTAATTTCTGAAATAACCTTTTGAACATCTTTTACAGCCTCAATTGAAAATATAATAGTATCCATTTTTTTTCCATGCTTTTTAATCCATGAGATAGGATTATTAATCATAAGATGAGCCGAATATTTGAAATTACGCGAAAGACGAAAATTAAACCATAAAGATGTATTTGGAACAAACTTCCCATCGGCAATGTCAAGATGAAGGTGTTTTACAATTCCTTTGTATTTTGTAAAAAGAGTATTAATGTCCTTTTGATTCTTTCCCATAATTGATGGATAGATTATATGTTTCATTTCTCAAATTTAGCAATTTTTCGCAACCTTCTTTTATGTCTTTTTTCTCCCAAAAAAGAAGTTGAAAGAAATGAAAGAACAATTTTTTTAGATTCACGAAGAGTTATATAATCAGCCGGCAGAGAGACAATATTTGCATTATCGTCGAGTCTAGTACTTTGAATCATTTTTGAAGAAAATCCAGTTACTGCCCTTACCCCTTTTACTTTGTTTGCAGCAATACTAATTCCTTGACCGTTTCTACAAATAAGTATTCCCTTACTTTTATTTTTTACAACCATTTTTCCTAAGGGAATTGCATAATCTGGATAATCATCATCTGATTGTAAAGTATGTGGACCAATATCTTGAATTGTATATCCTTTTTTTTGCAAAAAAGAAATTAGCTTTACTTTTAATTTGAATCCCCCGTGGTCTGAACCAATGTAGATTTTTTTGCGTCTTTTCATTTTTGATATTATGCTTTATTCTTGGACCCAAATACCATGATGCGATCTTGAGCAGTTTTCTCAATTAAATCTCTTGCTGGGCCAAGAATGTGACGAGGATCAAAATCTTTTGGATGTTGTTGTAAGAATTTTCTAACTGCAGCATCAAATGAAATACGAAGATCAGTGTCTGTATTTATTTTAGTTATACCATATTGAATGGCCTTACGAATCTGTGCATTTGGAACACCAACAACTCCTTTAAGTGAGGCGCCATATTTCTCTGCTTTTGTAACTAATGCTCTTGGAACTCCTGAAGCTCCATGTAACACTAAGGGAATCTTTATTCTCTCATTTATTTCTTTGAGTATGTCTTGTCGAAGCAACCCTTTTCCTTTAAATTTATATGCACCGTGGGAGGTTCCAATTGCAACTGCAAGAAAATCGCATTTTGTTTTTGCTACAAATTCTTCAGCTTTAGCTGGATCTGTATAAATGATTTTACGAGAAGATACTAAATCTTCTGCTCCGCCAATTGTTCCCAACTCTGCTTCTACAGAGATTCCTTTTCTATGTGCCATTTTAACTATTTTTGAAGTTATTTTGATATTGTCTTTAAAAGATAAATTAGATCCATCAAACATAACAGAAGAGTAGCCTAACTTAATTGCCTTTTTTATAACATTAATATCTCTGCCATGATCAAGATGAAGTGCAATGGGAATACCTGCTTCTTTTGAAGCCACCTTTGCAATTGACAACAAATATTCCATCCCTGCGTATTTAATTGCACCCTCTGAAGTTGCTAGGATGATGGGAGATTTTAATTTTTTTGCAGCAGAAACAACTCCCTGCACAATTTCCATATTATTAATATTAAAATGTGGAACGGCGTATTTTTTTTTGTGCGCCAATGTAAGCAGTTTTTTGGTGTTCGCAAACATTACATTTCCACCCGTGAAGCTTGAATATGTTCTTCATACAAATAACTGGCTAAAAATAATAAGCCAATAATAAATAATGGGGAAGATACTGCAATATAAGAGGGATCCGCTCCTTTGCCCATAATAACAATTACAAATGCAATACCAAATACAGTAAACAAACATCCCCCTATAATTTCATTCTTAAGAGCAATAAGAGTTGTAGAGACAAGTATCAACCACACCATAAGTCCTACAATTAATTCCTGACTAAACCCATACATGAAGAAAATGGAAGAAATCCAGGTTACAAGTAAAAAAGAAGAAAAAAGTCTAGGTGCAAACTGCAAAATAGAAGAGGTATTCCATTGATCTGGAATAAACGCTACCATTTTGAATATTTGACTGGTTTGTATACTGATCTTCCAAAAGAGGAAGTTCTTGCTGAAAAACGAGGGTTGGATTTGAGAATTTTTGTTAGAAATGGTTTTTTAATTAATCCTTCTTGAGGACCAATACGTTGGATTACGGAAGCAGAGTTGATGGTTCCCCACTTAAGTGCATCAGGAATAGTATTATTATAACATAAGCTGGATACAAAAGCAGTAGTAAATGAATCTCCACATCCAGTTCGTTCAAGTTTTGGAACATCATAGATTGGACAGAACCAAAATTGTGTCCCATCATAGCAATAACTTCCCTTTGGTCCATCCGTAATGAGTACAATCTCAGGACCTTGTTCAAATAATTTTTTGGCTAGTGTTTTTATGTTTCGTGTTGATAATTTCAGAAGTCTTTGAGTTTCTTCTACATTTAAAGATATCACGTTCGTTTTTTTCAAAATTGGCTTCAGCTTTGTTAGACCAAGATTTAATTGATAGGTACCTGGGTTAAATGCTAATTTTGCTTTAGATTTGGCAAGGTGACGAAGAAGAGGAGTGAATATTTTTTCACTTCCTTTGGCCATCGATGTTAAATAAATCCATTTAGATTTTTCTAATTTTGGAAAATTATAAGACCTATGTTCGTGGTGAACCAATATTGTTCTTTCAACGTTATGAACAAGAACTACACTATAATTTGTCTTTTCTCCCTTTTTTCTCATAAAGTATTTACATGAAACATTGTTATCTTTTAGAGATTGATATAATAAGTCACCTTGAGTATCAGCTCCAACTTCAGCATATAAGGCAGTTTTCAAACCTAATCTGCTACCACCAATCGCAACATTACCTGCATTACCACCAATTAATTTGTCAACTTTATCAATACCTAGTTTAGTTCCAAATTTAAAATCTAAATGTTGATTACGTCCTTTTTTGTGAACTTTTGAAATTTTTCCAACTTGAACAAAGACGTCTTCAGTTACATCTCCAATTGCAATTATATCTATCACACATATACTAAAACAGAATGTGTATTTAATAGTTTTGTTCACTCTATGAACCAAAAAAAACATAGATTATTTTATTAAGGTAACCAACTTTACAATTATATGCTAGTTGAATCTTTGACTGTGATTGTAGGAGTTGCAATTATTCTTGGATTAGCTGAAATAATTGTACGAAATTCTATTGAAATAGCAAAACATTACGGAATTTCTGGAACATTCATTGGCTTAACAGTGTTGTCCATTGGAACAAGTATTCCTGAGATTATGACACATATTATTGGAAGTATTCAAATTGTCCAAAGTCCAGAGTTAATGACAACATTAAGTGCGCTTCTAATTGGGACAAATATTGGTTCAGATATATTTCAACAAAATTTCATATTACCTCTTATCGGGATCATAGGGACAATTATTGTAGTTCGAAAAAATTTATTTACACATGTAGGAAGTTTAATTGGCGCAGCATTACTTTTGTGGGTGTTTTCATTAGGCGGATTTATTTCAAGACTTGAATCATTCATGTTATTATTAGCGTATGCGGGGTATCTTGTTTATTTACGACGACAAGAAATAAAAGAACAGTACAATGCAAAAAACCACTTAACAAAAAAAAGAATATGGCTTGCATTCTCATTGATAGGCCTTTCATTTGTCGTAATGGCCGTTGTCTCAGATTTAGTATTAAACTCTTCTCGCGTATTAATTGAGACTTTGCCTATAAGTGCTTCATTTTTTGGCATAATATTATTAGGTGTCGCAACTGCTCTTCCAGAACTTACTACTTCATTAATTGCTGTATTTAAGAAAAAAGAAGAAATTTCTGCAGGAATCTTAATTGGAAGTAACATCACAAATCCTCTTGTTGGAGTTGGCCTAGGAGGTATTATCTCAGAATATGTAGTACCTTCTGTTGTTGTGCTGTACGATTTGCCAATAAAAATATTTACTGCATCTTTAATATATTTGTTTCTACGAGATAAAAAATTGTTAAAATGGGAAGCTATTATTCTTATATCTTTATTTATTGCATATTTGTTTCTCAGACAGATTTATTTTCCAATGGACGTGTAGCAACACCAGAATTAATAGCTTCTTTAGCTACAGCTTGTGCAATGTTCATTAAACGAGGATCAAATGGGGTAGGAATTATATACTCTCTGCCAAATTCAAACGTTTTATTATACGCTTCTTCTACTTCTTTTGGAACGGGTTGCTTTGCAATATCAGCAAGTGCGAATACTGCAGCTTTTTTCATTGAATTGGTAATAGTAGTTGCTTGAACATCTAATGCGCCCCTAAATAAAAAGGGAAAGCATAACACATTATTTACCTGATTTGCAAAATCGCTTCTTCCAGTTGCAATGATTGCATTTGAGCTTGCTTCTCTTGCAAGTTGTGGCATTATTTCTGGAATAGGATTTGCCATAGCGAAAATAATTGGTTTATCATTCATTAATTGAACCATTTCTTTAGTTAACAAGTTTCCTTTTGAAACACCAATGAAGACATCTGCGCTTGTAAGTGCTTCGTTAAGTGTCCTAGTTTCATTTTGAGCATATTTTGCTTTATATTCATTTACTTCCCTATTTGTTGTTATCAAACCTTTACTATCAAACATAAATATTGAATTTTTTTTGGCACCTAATTCGATAAGTAGATCGGCAGCAGCTATTGCAGCAGACCCAGCACCAGAAAACACAATTTTGCACTCATTAAGGTTTTTTTCTTGAATTTCAAGAGAATTTATGAGACCAGCCGCGATAACTATTGCAGTTCCGTGCTGATCATCATGAAATACAGGAATAGAAAGAGATGTTATAAGTTCTTTTTCAATGAAAAAACAATCAGGTGCTTTGATATCTTCTAAATTAATACCCCCAAATGTGGGAGAAATTGCTTTTACTATGTCAATAAATTTTTGTGGATCTTGTTCATCTACTTCTATATCGATTGTATCGACATTACCAAACTTTTTGAATAAGACTGCTTTTCCCTCCATAACAGGTTTTGCAGCAAGCGCGCCAATATTTCCAAGACCAAGAACAGCTGTACCATTAGATATAACTGCTACTAAATTAGCTTTTGATGTATATTTGTATGCAGATGTTGGATCTTTATGAATTTCATTTGAGACTTCTGCAACGCCGGGTGTATATGTTAGAGCCAGATCTTTAGCAGTCTTAGTTGATTTCGTTGATATTATTGATATTTTTCCCGGAGGATTTGTATGATAAGCAAGTGCTTCTTGTGTGTATTCCATCAGAGTTGGGGGAAATTGCGGTTATTTAAGTCTTTTGAAAGAAGTAGAAGAATTTTGAGAAGTATAAAGGTAGAATATGAAGAAACAGAATATGGGAAAAAACACATAAAAAAATTAGAAGAAAATTCTATCCATACACTATTTTTATTACATCATTTGACTTAGGTACATAAAATCCGGCTGAAACAGTTTGATTTCCATTAATGAATACATCCAATTCTTTCTCACCATGACAATATTGGTTTTGATCGACGAGTAAACATGTTTCTGTAAGACCCAAATTAAATTTTTCAAAAATATGATTTATGCTCATACGTGACCCATGTATCAAGAAAGTATCTTTTGTATTACCCAATCTGACAAATAGGTCTTTACTATTACTTCGGCTCTTAAAGTCAATTGAGGAGTCATCTACTTGTACATCAAGCAAGATAGAAATCGGTGTTGGTAGATATTCAAAATATGCTTGTTGATCACACGAAACGCGTTGACATAAGTTTTGCGAACAAAGTACATGCACTGGTTTATCGTCACATAGAAGATAACAACTACTATCATCAGTACACAATGTTGGCTCTGCATAGTTGGTAGCAGAAGGGTCCTCATTTCCTTGTATAAAACCCGGAACCGTGAAACCAAGGACTGTTAAAAACATTAACGTTAGAACGCCCCATTTCTTAAGATTTTCTTTATGCTTTCTTTTCATTTACTATATAAGAAAAAGAATAAAAATAAAAAAGTATTGGTTTTGGACTTATTCAACCTTTAAAGATCCACTCATACCGCGCCATTCTTCACAAGTAGTGCAGGAAAAATCAAATGTTCCTACTTTATCTGCTGTAAACGTAACGGTTGTTGCACCTTTAATTGGTTCAGAGACTTCAAGACCAGCTATTCCAAAGGTAAAATCAAGGTTCTCTGGATTAAGAGTTAGAGCAACAGTATCTCCTTTGTTAACAGTAATTTCGTTCGGAATAAATCTCCATCTCTTAGCAACCATGGTAAATTCTTTTGTTGGAATAGTTACTTTAGGCTCAGCTGGTTTGGTTTCAGGTGCTTTCTCTACTGGCTTGTCATCTACTTTATCTGCAGTATCCGGTGCAGGATCTTTTGCTGTATCATCCGTTTTCGCTGCATCTTTTTGTGCGTCATCAGTAGTTTTTTCTGAATTAACTGGAATTATTTGCGCTTCAGCAGTTTCCTTATCCATTGTTCCAGAAGGGACAGCTTGATCTGAGTTTGCGTCTTCTGCATTTTTATCATCGGATTTTGGATCTGCATCGTCTGATCCCGCTTTAGGAGATAACTCAAATCCTTGTGGAAAAAATAGTTTTCCATCAATAGTTGCATAAGAATCAACTGTTTGGCCAGCAACCTCTAAAGTTACTTTGTATAACCCATTTTCTTCTTGAGAATTTTTCACTTTTGCTTCGAATGGCGCTTCAAGTAAATTTGCATTCACAAACGCAAGAACTTGCCCTTCTGCTTCACTCAAAGAAACAGTTGCAGCACCTGTTGGTGTACCTACAAAACTAAATCCTTGCGTAAATACAGAGATAATTAGCAAAATTACGGCAATTGCAGCAATAGCCTTCCATGTGCCTGAACCTTTAAACATTTCATCGTCGTCATCATCATCAGCCCAAGGATCAACTGGTGTTGTTCGTTGAGGTGGGACATGCGCAGGACGAGGTGGCAATGGTGGTACTTTTGTAGCCGGCTTGGGAGTTTCTGAGACTTCTTTTGGTTTTACTTCTTCAATAACTTCCTTAACTGGCTTCATTTCTTCTACTTTTGAAGCAGGCTTTTCTGTTTCTTTTGGTGTTTCCTTTGGTGTTTCTTTTGGAGCCTTCTTTTCTGCTTCTTTAGCTGCCGTTTTCTTAGGTGCTTTCTTTTTAGCTGTTTTCTTTACGTCTTTTTTCTTTGGTGCGACTTCCTCTATTTTGATGTCTTCATCATCAATAAATTCTTCGCCGAAATAAGAATCTTCATCTATATGTTTTTGTTCCACGTGGATCACCCCATAATATATCCCCTTTTCTGTAACTTTGCGATAAGAAAACTTATAAAGATTTGGATAGTTGAAAGAATAGCTTTTGACTATTGGTTTGAGATTTAGAGGTTCGTGGTCAAATGCAAAAAAATAAGAGAAAATAGTTATGATTTAGTGTGAATTTCTCCATCTCTAATATACACTACTTTTTTACCAAATTTTACTAATTCTGTATCATGCGTAATAAGAATAATTGTTTTACCTTGTTTATGGAGTTCTTTTAATGAATCCATAATTTGTTTTCCTGATGTAGAATCTAGGTTACCTGTTGGCTCATCTGCAAGGATTATTGTAGGATCGTTAATAAGTGAGCGAGAAATTGCAACACGTTGCTGCTGCCCTCCCGAAAGCTCTGCAGGCGTATGATGAAGACGATCCCCTAGACCGAAACTGGATAAAATTTTTGTGGCTTTTTCTTGACGAATTTCTGAAGGCATATTTTGAAACATAGCAGGGAGAGTAACATTTTCAAGAGCACTAAGAGTAGGGATTAAATTAAATTGTTGAAAAATAAATCCAATTGTTTTTCCACGAGCATGAGCAAGATCATCTTCTGAATAATGAGAAATATTTTTTCCTCTAAGATGAATCGAACCTTTAGTTGGTGTATCAAGTATTCCTATTAAATTCATTAGAGTCGATTTTCCCGAACCAGAAGGACCCAAAATGGCAATAAAATCGTTTTCATATATGTTTAATGTAATATTTTTTAAAACATGAAGTGGTTCTTTTCCAACAATGTATGTTTTCCATACGTTCTTTATTGAGATTAGTGGTTTTTTTTTCATTTTGTCAATTTAAGTATGCATTATACAAGAGTATTGTTTCTTTTTATTTATGTTTATTCATAGCGTAGTGCCTCAACTGGATTCTGTTTTGATGCTTGAAGTGCAGGAGCTATCCCTGAAATTACTCCAACAATAAATGAAAAAAAGAGTGAAAATAAAATAAGAGGAATGCTTATTGTAACAAGTAAAAAAGCAGGACCAATAAACGTTATAAATAGTTGTTCAACTGCTATAGCGAGCAATACTCCTAAGCTTATTCCAACTAAACCCCCCACAAACCCATATACTCCAGATTCAAACAAAAAGAGCATAAGAATATCCTTACGTGTGGCCCCAACTGCTTTTAATATACCGATTTCTTTTGTACGCTGTAATACCGCCGTGTACATAGTGTTCATGATACCTATTCCTCCAACAAGCAGCGAAATAGCAGCAATGCCAATTAGTACAATCTGAACAATATCAAGAACTGTTGTAAATGTCGCTGCTAACTGTTCAGGTGTTTCAACACTAAAATCTTCTTTCCCTTCTGATAAGCCACGTGATTTTCTAAGATCTTTTTTCACTGTAGCGGCTGCCGATTGGATAGATTCACCTGGAGAAGCTTGAGCAACAATTATTCCAATTTCGTCTTTTTTCCCAAATAAGCTTTGATGAATCTTTAAAGGAATTAAAATACTTTGATCGTCGGGAGGTGACCCAATTTTATCCATAAACCCTATAACTTTGAATTCTTGTCCTTGAATAAGAATATTACTTCCGATGCCAATGTCTGTATCAAACAAACCGTATTGCGAATATGCATCGCCAAGGACAGCTTTATACCTATCTCCTTTTTCTATTGTTCTTCCACGAGTAATTGTATAACTGTTGGCTTCTCCTATTAATGCGCGATCTTCAGGATCATCAGGTAATCCAGAGACAATAAAATATCTAACATTATCATTAACCTCAATACGACCGGTAGTAAAAGAAAAACCTGCAGTTCGCATGATTCCAAGAGAATCGTCAACAACATCCAAATCTTTCTCAGTTAATTTAATCGCATCAACACTTAAGCCAGGAGTTAATGTGTTGCCTTTAGGCGCAACAAACAATTTATCTTTGCCTAATGCGGCAAATTGTTTATCGATTGCATTTTCAAGACCTTGACCCAATGTGATAAGAGAAATAATAGCAGCAATACCAATAATAATTCCAATTAATGTAAGAACTGAACGTAATTTACGTCTTTTTGCTTCCTTAATTGCAAGAAGAGCATAATCAGTTAGCTGGAGTTTAGTATTCATTTTCTAAGAGCCTCAACTGGATGTAACTTTGCTGCTTGCAGTGCAGGGAAAAATCCTGATAATGTCCCAATTCCAAATGAAAAAGCAAGAGTGCCTAATATTAAATATATTGAAACATGAGCCGAAATTAAATTGGAACCATATACTTGGAATGCAGCGTATTCTACTAATTTACTAACAATAAAACCAAAGGTGATACCTATTATTCCACCTACGGTTCCAAGAAATCCAGATTCAATTAAAAAAATGGCAAGAATTTTGCTACGCTTAGCACCAATTGCTTTTAGTACACCAATTTCTTTAGTTCTCTCCAAAACAGCTGTATACATGGTGTTCATAATTCCAATACCACCCACTATCAAAGATATTGCAGCCAATCCAACTAATACTCCTTGAATGATTAAAAGAATATTGTTCAGAGTAGCTATTATTTGTTGTGGTGATTGTACAACAAAATCTTCCTTACCTTCTTCTACATTTCGAAATTTACGTAATTCTTTTTTAATTGAACTAGCAACAATGTTTGGGTCTTCACCCGATTCTATTCGTAAAGGAAGAATATCAATTTCATCGTTTATTCCAAGAATAGTGAGTAATTTTTTTTCTGGAAGTACAAATGTTGAATCTTGTTGCGGATTTCCACTTTTCTTTAATATGCCAACTATCTTAAATTCTTCTCCTTGGATTTTTACTTTGTTACGTAATTCAAGTTCTTTATCAAAAAAAGTTTGCGCAGCGTTTGCTCCAACTAATGCCTCAAATGAATTCTTATTTGGGAATCGTCCTTGATCTATTTGATAATCATTGGCTTCAACCACAAGTGAAAATTCATCAGGATCATCGGGAATGGTAACTGCATATGAATACCTTACTTCATCTTTAAACTCAAATTTGACTACACGAATAAGACGTGATACAACTAAATCAACACCTTTAACGCCTTGGATTACTTTCTTATCTTTACTTGTAAGATGCACTGAAACTCCTGCTCCCGGTGGGCCAAACCCTCCTCCTGCAGCCTGCACAATAAGTTTATCTGTTCCAAGACTTGCAAATTGTTTTTCAATGGCTACTTGCATTCCTTGGCTCAAAGATATTAAAGAAACAACTGCTGCAATGCCAATAAAAATGCCAATCATAGTTAGCCAGCTACGAACTTTTCGTTGACGTAACGCTCCAAATACGAATTTAACGTAATCTTTGATCATTTTTTTGCCGATGAACGACGACGGTAGAAGTAAAAACCCACTCCAGCAGCTATTAGAAGGAGAAAGATAACCCATGTATTATTTGATTCAATGACACCAAACTTTTTTAGATCACGTGAACTGAACAGATCCATTGTTAGAGTAGTTTGCTGAGTAAATTTTTTATTATTTGCATCAAAAAATTTGAGTTTTACAGGAACTTGCAATTTTTCTATATCGTCTTCAATGTAAAGCTCAATTTCTTCACTTTCTGTATCATCAGAATCTACATCACCAATGTAAAAAAAATTCGACGTAGAAACAAGTTTATAGGAATCATCTGGAACTAATGTCATTTCTACAAATTTAACATCCGTAGTTCCAGAGTTAGCAAGACCTATGGTTATTTTTCCAGCAGACTCGGATTGCAGAGTAGTAGATTTTTTAATATAAGGTTTTAGTTGAGGTTCATCTCCAATAGTTACTGCAAGTACATCTTCACTTGTATAAGATCGTCCTTTTTCATCATTGTATGTTATATTCATAGGAATTTTATAGAGACCAGGAGTTGCTGAAGGGTCTGCAATTATGGTAAATGCAAGAGAATCTTGAAATTTTGATTTTAATTGCGATATCCTTCTTTGTGAAGAAGATTGATATGGTGCAAGTGGAAGAGTGGAAGCAGAAAAGTCTAATTCGAAATTAATATCTTTTAATAATGAGTCTGCTTGATTTTTTACACTAACTGTTACCTTTGAAGTAAGGCCAGGCGGAATTTGGACAGGTTCTGCTTCGATTTTTGTAATATCCAAAACGGCATCATGAGTTTGAACATCAATGAGAAATTCATTATTTGTATATTCGCGAGTATTTGATCCATGTATTAACCTTAATTCAAGCTCGTTATCTCCTTCTACTGCATCTTCATCTACTTTAACTTTATATTGTACAACTACAGCGTTGGATTCTGAATTTGAAGAAAGCAGTTTTCCTGCATTTTTTGTAGCAACATCACCATATAATGTAAATGGGTAGGAAGGCAAAAGTTCTACTATTGTATCTTTGTTTAGCACTTCTCCAGTATTTTCAACTTTAAATTTTACAGTTAGTATTTGACCTGGTTCTACAGGATCTGGATCTTGAGATTGTAAGCTTACATCTACT
>CAYOOY010000002.1:0-15567 GCA_964405725.1 uncultured Methanosarcinales archaeon
ATGGATGTACTACAAATATACTCGCAATCGCAATCGCAGCAACCCACTGCCATTTTCTATCATCTGAAATTTTTTCCAAACTATAGAATGTGATAAAAAAAAGTAATGGTACAATACTATGCGCCCATATGAAGTGACTCAAATATGAAGGAATCACCGTAAGAACAAATGTCGCAAACAACGCTTTATCTTCACTTTGTGTAAATCTTCGCACAAAAAAGTAAAAGAATACAATACTTAATGAAATCAATAATGCATTAAAAAATTTCAACGTCCAATGTATAGAATCATTAGTTTGATGTAATACCCCCATTAAAATAGGAAATCCTGGTGGATAGGGATCAATATAGCGAAATAAATCTTCACTACCTGGCTCATATGCTGTTTTTTCTATAGAAATATATTTCGCACTTCGTGCATGTTCCCAAGGATCATCATTTTCAAGATAAGGATATACAAAGGATCCCTCATGATACATATAAAACGAAAATGCAAACATCAAAAATATTAAGATTGCATATAAATTTGATTTTGTAAGAGGGAAACAAAAATTAAATTTAGGTTTCTTTTTGATATAATGCCAAATTGGAACTATGAGGGAAAGTGCCAAAAATATTTTCCAATCAAGAGAAATTCTTAATAAATTTAAGGTGGTTGCAACAACCATAAATGTGGCAATACCAATACCAAGTCGCATAATGTTTGCTTCAAAAAAGGTAGTAATCTTCTTTTTTGGATTAGCCAATAAAATAGTGGTGTACCCAAGTCCCCACATTACAATAAAAAAGAATAATATACTAAGTATCTCCATAAGGCCTCTTTCGACTTACGAGTTTAAATAGATTTCCTGTGTCTAGCAAATGAATACTTCCCTTTAAGTTGATTCAATTTTATTCTAGCTAAATCCTTAAACATACGATACGAATCTCTAACTACTCTTACTTTACTTCCCCTTTGATCAATCCACATCACAGGAACTTCAGCAATAGAATATTTCATTTGTGTCGCAATAAAAAGCATTTCAACATCAAACGCAAATCGTTTTATGCGTAAATGGGGAAATATTTGCTCAGCTACTTCTTTTCTAAACAGTTTAAATCCACATTGAGTATCTTTCAATCTCATTGAAAAGAAAAGACGAACTAATAGAGGAAAGATTTTTCCTGCAATTTGACGATAATATGGTTGTCGAACAACAATATGTGATTTTCGTAAATTTCGTGAGGCAATCGCAAGATCATATCCTCTCTCAAGAACCGAATATAATTTGTTAAATTCATCTATTGGCGTTGCCAAATCACAATCCATAAACAATACATATTCATATTTTGCTGCCAATACTCCTCGTTTTACAGAATATCCTTTACCTTGATTTTTTGAATTTCTAAGAATAATTGTGTGAGGATTAGTTCCAACTTTTTCAATAGTCTTATCCTTAGATCCATCATCTACAACTATTATTTCATACGTTGTAATTTTATCTTGCAATTGTACAAATTCATCAATTGCATGTATAGTCCTAGCTATTCGTTTCTCTTCATTGTATGCTGGAAGGACAAATGAAAGCTCCATTATTGCAATTCACTAACCACACTTATTAAATTTTTAGGTTGCTAATGTTTGAATTTAAAATGGAGGCGATGAAATATATATTTTGTAGTTTGTCCTCTTAAATATTGAGTCACCGATATCTTTATATATCATAATTTGGCGAAATAAACACATGAAAATTCTGGGTATTTATGACCGACATAATTGTAGTGTTGCTCTTGTTGAAGATGGAAAAATTACGTTTGCAATAGAAGAAGAGCGACTCTCACGAATTAAATATCATGATGGGACAGTAGCCGATCCTCCCTACTTAAGTATTAAAGAAGCACTCAAACATACAAAGCCACACGAAATAGATAAAATTGTGATTGGATTCCTTCCTCCTGCTCAATTAATGAAAAAAGTGTACAAAACGCTTCGAGAAGAGAAAAATTTGCGGTGGTATTTCTGGTATCTAAAATATTGGGGTCTTCTTGGACCATTAGAATATATTTCTCCTTATTTTTACAATCTATGGCGCTTTCGCAGAATAAAAAAGGCACTCAAACGATTTGGTTTAGCTAAAACTCCTATTGAGCTCATTGATCACCATAGGGCTCATGCAGCATCAGCATACTACATGTCCGGAAGGAAAAATTCTCTTATTTGTACATTAGATGGAAAGGGCGACGCATTATGTGGATCAATATATGTTGGTGATAATTGGCGTTTGAAAAAAATCAAAGAGATATCAAAGTACCACAGTATTGGATATCTGTATAGCGCAATCACTGTTGGCTTGGGATTCAAACAAATGAGGCATGAAGGAAAAATTACTGGCCTTTCAGCGTATGGAGATAAAAATGGACATGTGTATCAAACTATGAAAAGAATGATTGGCATTAATGGGTTAAATTTTGATTTTAAATTCAATAGAAAACTATATCATCCCCCATATCCTAATTGGTGTAAGTGTAAACATTTATTCAAGAAAATTGCGAAATGTATGCCTAATAAAACGTCTCCAAAAGATTATGCAGCAGCAGTGCAACGAATAACCGAAGAACTTGTATCATTATGGGTTGCAAATGCAGCGAATCACACTAAAGTACGTGATGTTGTAGTTGCAGGTGGGGTATTTGCAAATGTTCGTGTTAATCAAGAAGTAATTGAAAAAGAGGCTGTGCATGATATTTTTGTATGTCCACCGATGGGAGATTCAGGAATTTCCGCTGGCGGCGCAATGTATGTTTATGTTAAGGAAATGCTTCGAAAGGGATTAGAACCAAATTTTAAACCAATTGATAATGTGTATTATGGCCCTGGCTATACAACAGAAGAAATTAAAGACGCTCTTGATAAAAGTGGCTTAGTACATGTTCATCACAAAAATGTAGAAAAGGAAATTGCAAAGTTACTTGCAAAGAGTCATGTTGTTGCACGATTTAATGGCCGAATGGAATTTGGTCCGCGTGCACTTGGTAATCGTTCCATTTTATATCAAACATCTGATCAAACTATTAATGAATGGCTTAACAAACGTCTTA
This sequence comes from uncultured Methanosarcinales archaeon, assembly GCA_964405725.1. Classification (GTDB taxonomy): domain Archaea; phylum Nanobdellota; class Nanobdellia; order Woesearchaeales; family GW2011-AR9; genus CAYOOY01. The sequence goes on from CAYOOY010000002.1 coordinate 3,078, forward strand.
AACGAACAGAATTTATGCCATTTGCACCAAGCACTTTATTTGAAGATCGGCATAAATATTATCTGAACGTTGATGCAGCTTTATCGCCTGCGCAATTTATGACTATTACTTTTGATTGCACAAATTTCATGAAAAAGAATTGCCCAGCCGTAGTTCACATTGATGGCACAGCGAGACCACAATTAGTTAGAAAAGAAGTAAATCCAAGTTATCATAAAATAATTTCAGAATATAAGAAACTAACCGGCATTGCTACAATTATCAATACAAGTTTCAACATGCATGAAGAACCAATTGTCTGCACACCACAAGATGCCATTAGATCATTTCAGGCAGGACATCTAGATTATCTTGCAATTGGTAATTTTCTCGTCAAGAATCCAAAAGAAATGAAAAGATAAAGAAAGAGAAATTATTTTATGCAAGTAACATCGATTAATTCGGTGAATTCCTTTGTATCCCCAACTTCTGGTTCTCGTGCATTCTTCCAATCATATTTTTCGCATTTTGCCCAGCTGAATGACGGAGAAATTCCACAATCTACGGTTTTCACTTCTCTTAGTTGGATTTGACTAAATGTACAGGACCCATCTTTGCTTTCATAATAATTTCTCCAATTATGCATTTGACCGGAGAAACACCCAGGATATCCCATCGCCTTGCACACTTGTGCAGCTGAATCTGTCTTTGCATACGTATGTGTTCCTAATTTCTTCTCTATGTCATTTGAACCCACAAACACTAATTCTTGTCCTGTTGCTTCCTCACCACAATGTTTCCATTTTGTTCCTTCCTTTGAACCTGAAACATAAACTTCCCTTCCATCTTTAGTTACAGTTTTAGTTGCACACCATGGCTTATCATCAAACTCCTCTGTACAACCTGTATACGGACCTTCCATAGAACCATCTGATTTTTCATAGAACCATTTTCCAGACACGCAACCATCATCACTAAAGCCAGCTACAGCCTTTCCAGCTACACTTGTTCCTTGCGCACAACCAGCCAAAACAAACAGCGACACTATTGATAAAATTATTAAGATTTTTTTCATACTAATCACCTAACTAAAACAAAATAAAAATTCTATTTAAAGAAGTGTGACCCCCCCCCAATGATAAAATATTACAATTCTCGCTTTATTTGTTGAATTTGCTTTTTGAGATCTGGCAATTTGTCCTTGATAACTCGCCAAATAATATCAATTTCAATTTTAAAATACGCATGAATAAATATGTCGCGTGCTCCTGCCATTTTTTTCCATTCCACTTCCGGATATTTTTTCTTGATTCCTGGCGAAATATTCTTTGCAGCCTCTCCAATAATTTCTAGACTGCGAACAATTGCCTTTAGGCGAAGGGAGCTTTTTGCCAGTTTTTCCTTCGTTTGATTGCGAGAAAATTTTTCAATATCTTCTATGTTCTCAAGAATATCATCTAGAAAAAATGATTCTTCTCGTTTCACAATATTCTTACCTCATCACGCAAAATCTTTTCGCGTAGTTCTGGTCGAATTCCTTTATAGCTAATAAGATCTACTTTTTTCTTTAATAACTCTTCAAGAGCTAGTTTTACACCTACAAAATCATACAAATCCATGGTTTTTGTAGGTTCTACCAAAATGTCTATGTCACTTTGTTTCTTTTGATCTCCTCTAGCATATGATCCAAATATCCCTGCCTTGTGAATCCCATTTTTTCTTAAAATACGAACAATTCTTGGTTTAAGTACACTAAGAGTTTCAGTTCGTTTGTTGCCAGTTTTCATACAAACTAGAAAATAACCGAACTATTTATCTTTTTCTATAGATTTCACTCCTTCTGATACACAATCCAATATGTTAAGTTATGTTGAACAAACCCTTTATCCAACAAACTCTGGCCAAACAATGAATACAATCCACCATCAGTGTTATGTCTAAACACAACAACATACACAGGTACCTTAGCTGATATCTGATCTAACTGTCCAACAAGCCCCGGTGTTGCTTGTTCGTACGACATAGGAGTATTCTCACGAAATTCAACAAGAGGAGCTTGCTGTGTAAATGTTGCAGGATTATATCCTTGCTTTGTTCGCATGAATGTAAACATCACATAATCAGGATTATAATACCAATTTGGTGGCCGTATAGCAGGACCATATTGTCTTGTATGAATTAAAAATTTAGGATCTTGTTTAGAAGAGAGATAATCATACAACTCATCATTCTTCTCTCCAAATTGTGATAATGTTTGATCATAAATCCAGGTGTTAAGAAAAAACAGCCCAACAACAAACGCCAATACAACAACAGAATATGTAACAAATATGCGCGATTTTTTATACTTATTTACTACATAATATAGCCCAAATGCAGACATGATAATTACAAATGGGAATGGATGAACTATGTAACGAATCTGATGATTTCGCATCTGCAAAGAAAAATATAAGTAGACAGCTAACGAAAATAAACTAATTAAGATAAAATGTCTTCGTGTATATGTGTCTTCAATTTTCTTCTTAAACAACATATACAATGCTACAAAAAAGAACAGAATGAAAAAACCAGTTCGCTGCAAATAACCATGAATCATGTAGGTCCAATCTGAAAATAAACCAACATCCATCCAAGGGAATCTGTTGCCAATATAGTTCAAATCATGCGAAGCAGAAGTAACTGTTCCTGAATAAAACTGAATGCGCTGCAACCATCCCATATCAAATAAATTATATTTTAGCCATTTATAACTCACAAGCAAAAAGATCAGATTTTGAATCAATGCCACAAATGCGATTTGTATAACACCAGATGAAGTGATCGCTCCAAGAGATATTTTTTTATGCCTTCGTACATAGCTTCCAATTAGATAAACCATATACAAAACAAAGAAAATATCAATAAACAACGCTGCTGAATATTTGATCAATGTTGCCCACGTAAGAAAAATCCCTCCAAATAATATATTATGGTTATATCGTACCACCATACCTGTGCCAAGAGATATTTTATACTGTTTCTTAACTTTGCGAACAAATGTGAAATAATACCAAAATAATACCATCATCACATTAGGAATTGGTGCTAAAGATTGAATTGCACTATACATAAAAAACAATGTGGACATGAGTAGCATCAACGACGAAGCAAAGGCAATACTCTCTTTCTTAGTTATTCGTAATGCAATCATGTACGTAAGAATCGCACTAATAATTGCACATACAAGCGTAAATATGCGGATCGCAAAAAAAGACGTGCCAAATATCATGTAAAACCCAGCACGCAATATTCCTTCACCAGGTAAATCTTGATTTGCAAACCATCCAGCATTATACCCCTTTTGCTGATATTGGTTCACAAAAGTGCCAAATTCAACATATCCATCACTAGAAATAGTGCGAATGTAGTCATACCATATCAATCCTGACGCCGCATGCCGAGATTCATCATATGATAATTGAATTTCATTAAAAGACGAAGAGATCCATATACTATACAAAACTAAAAACAATACAAAAATAATCCTATACGTTTTACTCTTCATACCAAAACTCTCAAAGATAACGTTCCAGAAGTTATTTAAATAGTTTCTGGTGATCAACCAATAATGAATATTATAATCACTATTCCTGCATATAATGAGGAAAAAACACTCCCAGCTGTACTGCAAGAAATTAAGCAAGTTATGAATAATACTAAATATAAATATAAGATTCTTGTGCTGGATGATGGATCAAAAGATAGAACTTTTGAAGTAGCAAAAAGAGAAGGAGCAATAGTTAAACGAAATGATCGAAATCAAGGTCTTGCATACACTTTTTCTAAAGAAATGGAATATTGTTTAGAACTAAAAGCAGATATAATTGTTCACACTGATGCTGACGGACAATATCCTTCGAGATATATTCCTCTTCTGATTGAAAAACTTCAAGAAGGAAATGATCTGGTTCTTGGATCGCGTTTTTTGAAAAAGAAAAAAAATTATTCAGGAACATTCATGAAAGGATTTGGTAATCGGGCATTTGCACGCGTATTTTCTAACCTACTTCGAAGACGCATTACAGATACAACTTCAGGATTCAGAGCATTTACAAAAGAAGTAGCATCATTACCTCTAATAAACAGTTTTACATATACACAAGAACAACTGATACGGGCAGGTATGGCGCGCATGAGAGTTGCTGAAATAAGTATCACAACCAATAAAACAAGACCTTCTCGATTATTCAAAAATCCGTTAGATTATGCAATAAGAGCGTGGATCAACATTCTTCGAATATATCGGGACTTTGAACCGTTAAAGTTTTTTGGAAGAATTGGACTCTTTTTTGTCACCTTAGGTGCAATATTTGGTATATGGATACTAATCACATTTATTAATACGGGAGGGGTAGGAGGAATTCCTCGTGTAATTCTTTCAGCCTTATTTTTCATAACTGGAATTCAAATTATGCTCTTTGGTCTTCTAGCAGACATGAAACAAACATGAAACGATCCGTTCTCATCAAAGTATTGGTAACAATAATAATTCTTATTATTCTTTTTTATAAAATTGGAACAGAAAATATAGTCGATGTTCTTACAAAATTAAATATATGGGTTCTTTTACTTGTAATTCCTCTTAAATTAATTACCTTAGTTTTAAATGCGTTAAATATCACCTTCTTATTACAAGGAATTGAGAAAAAAATTTCATTTACTAAAACATTCATACTTACTAATTTAGCATGGTCTATTGGCCTATTTTTCCCAAGTAGAATAGGAGAATTTTCATTAGTATTTTTACTTAAAGAACATAAGGTGACATATGGTCAAACTACCGCCATCGCCTTGCTTGATAAAATAATTACAGTAATAGTACTAAGCACTTTTTCTCTAATTGGTATTATACTATATTATAACTTATATTCAGCCATGCAATTTAGTGTTGTAGTCCTAGGATTTACAGTGTTGTTATTTATTGGGTTTCACCATCAAACACGGCACTATATTAGAAAATACATTCTTAGAAAGTATGCTACCATTTTTACTAAATTTGGCTCAACTATGAAAAAAGTTATGAAAAATAAGCGCATTGTGATCTACAACATTGTGGTAACCACAACCAAATGGGTTACCAGCTTTTTAGCAATAAAAATTATCTTTCATGCCGCTGGTGTAACTCCTTCTTTAATTGACGTAACTTTGATAAGTTCAATAGCGACGATGGTTTCACTAATTCCAATAAGTATAGCAGGGATTGGTATTCGTGAATCAGCAGCAATATATTTATTTTCTCAACTAGGAATTGCATGGGAAACTACATTAATTGTATTTGTAATGGCTATGGTCTTTAATTATGTATTTGGCTCAGTAATGTTAATATTAAATGTAGATCAAGTAAAAATAGTTCGCAAGTTAGCTAAGTCATATATCCAAAAATGGAAGAAAAGCGATTAAATGTAAGAATATTTAAAATGATTTCAAACAAGTTAGTTAGTTTTACCATTCCTTTTTTCAGAGGAGGACTAATTAAAAAAAATCGAACAATCGTATTAAATGGATTATACGCAAAGACTCTTATTTTTTCCAAATTTTGATCTTTGAGAGCTTTGGTTACCTCTTTATGCTTAAAGCTTTTTTCATACCCAAAGGGATAGCGTTTTCCAAGTAATAATTTTTCAATCGTTTTTGGAAAACAATACCAATTATTTACATTGATGATGACTTTCCCCCCTGGTTTTGTAACTCGTTTCATTTCTGCTATTGCTTCATCATAATTGAGGAAGTGTTCAATGACACCATTTTCATATACACAATCAAAACTATTGTTTTTGAAAGGTAATTTGAATAAATTTTCTTTTTGAAAGGTAACATTGGATAAATTACGCATGTTAGCCCCTTTAGTACTAAGCTCTATTGCTTGATCTGTGTAATCAATTCCAGTAATATGCTTATTTGGAAATTGTGCAGCTAACGCAATTGCAAACCTACCTGTACCAGAGCCTACTTCTAAAATAGTTCTATCAGATTGATTGATGTACCTACGCAAAACTTCGAAGGATTTCTCCGCAAACGCGTCAAGAGACGTACTTTTAGCAACATTACGTGCCTTTTTTTCCCACCGTGTAGTCCATATGCTTTTTCGTGTCATTTTTTCCTTTTTACTCAAATAAAGTTCTTTGTACAGTAACATATTTAAATAGGTATCTGGTATAAATATCCTATGGAAGAAAGTACACGAATCGATTCTGAGAGTATTATAGCCACGATAAAAGAGTCTGAAATAACAGAAAAAAGAGAAGAAAATACCTCATCTCCACAAAAGAAGAAATTAAAAAATAAGGTTCTTTTAGTTTACCCAAAAACAGGATTTGATGCGTTAAGACCGCGCATGCCACTTACATTTATTCTTCTTGCTACAATCTTAAGGGAGCATGGTTTTGAAACTATCATTGTTGATACCAGAGTAGATAAGAATTTCAAAGAGTTAATTGAAAAGCACGTTAAAGACGCGGTCGCGGTAGGAATTAGTTCCATGACTGGTCCCCAAATTTTATTTGCACTTGCGCTTGCAAAATCGCTTAGAAAACTAAATCCTGATGTTAAATTGATTTGGGGTGGAGTACATCCTACTCTTATGCCAAAACAAACTGCAGAAAATGAGTTTGTAGATATCTTAGTAAAAAAGGAAGGGGAAACTGCATTTGTTAATTTAATTCAAAAATTGCAAAAAGGAGAAGATTGGACTAATGTAAAAGGAATTTGTTACAAAAATAAATATGGAAAAGTCATCGAAAACGAAGACGAAGAATTTGTTGATTTGAAAAGTTTACCAAAACCAGATAGGGGAATGGTAGATCAAGACAAATATCGGATTTTTGATGTTGAATCAGCTAGAGGATGTCCATTTAGATGTAATTATTGTTATAATGTAATGTTTAACAAACAAAGGTGGCGTCCAAAGCCAGCTACCTATGTTGTTGATGAGATTCAAGAAATATTAACCAACTACAAAGTTGATGAAATTAATTTTATTGATGATATGTTTGTTACAGATATTAAAAGAGCCAAAGATATCATGGAAGATATTATCAAGCGCGATTTGAAATTCACCTGGCGAACAAATTGGCGTGTTGATTATTTTGATAGATTTGATATGGACTTTTTGCACCTTGCCCATAAGGCAGGATTACGTGAATTGCAATTTGGGTTAGAAACGGGATCAGAACGCATTCTTGAATTGGTTAAAAAAGATGCAACCCTAAAACAAGCAAGGAATGCAGTAGATATGGCAATGAAAGCTGGAATTCAACCGCAGTGTAGTTTTATGATTGGATTTCCTTGGGAAACTAAAAAAGATAACAACAAAACATTTGATTTTATTGATGAATTACGTAGTAAATATCCTGGAATTTTAATAAATATGATTGCGATGTATACTCCTTATCCAGGGGCCGAATTATTTGAAATATCAAAAGAATATGGATATATTCCTCCAAAATCCTTTGAAGAATGGGGAAATTATTCCTACACCTACATTAATGTACCATGGATTAAGGGTCACAAACGATGGCAATACGAAAGTATTAGTTTGATTTCTCGTTTTTATTTCTTTGAAAAAGAACTCAAAAAACGTTTTATCACTCCCTTATTATATCTACCTTACTTGATTCTTAATTGGGATGCTAAAATTAGATGGAAAACACGTTTCTTCAAATTTCCATTTGAGTGGATGGTTGTAAAAGGCTACTTTAACTATAAACGAAGCAAGGAATTAAAAAAGATCAAAAGAGAAGTAGATCAAACAACAATTTAACAATTAACTAAAGTTTATTTTCTATATTTCTTTTTCGCTTTCAATACAACTACAGATCCAAATAAACTAGGTCTTCTACTCGTAACACGAATCAGCCGCTCAACCACGCGCAATAATATATTGATATGTTTTTCACGATGAAGATATGTTGTACCTCCAGATTTAATGAATTGGAAAAGCATTTGCAGTGCTTGATTAAAAAAGGGAGGAATAATACTGTATTTTTTAACAGAAGAAATTGAAAAACCTCTTTTGGTTAAATCTTTTTTCAACACCCGTAAGGGAACTGGTTGATAGGGTCCAAAAAATGCATATATGCCTGTTCTTCTGATATCATCTCCAAACATAGTTCGAATTAAATGGTAAAAACAACTAAAAAGAAATGTAGGTAATCGAGAAACAATAATAATTTCTCCTTTACCACTCAAAGCATTATACATTTTATTAATAACATCGTAACGTAATTTATCTGGTAATCTTTCAACTTTAAATATAAGTGAAGCATAATCATATGTTGACGAAAGAGTATCACCATATAAACTAAAATTTACATTCTTTTCTTTACAATAGGTGTTGAGCGCTGCTTTAGTATACGCAGTAGTTTCATTATCCAAATTCACTGATGTTATTGATGTATCTGGAAACAATTGAAGCATACCTCCATCATATGAAAAATAATCAATAATGTTTCTAGATTTATGAAGTGCACGTCGCACAATTTTTCTTTCAATTTCATCCATTATATCCATTTCTTTACCAAGAAACGTTTTACGACAATAGTGCTTTTGATACTCAATTAGCATATCTTTTGTCCATTTATTTCGTCTATAAGATCTATGTGAATTGTATTTATCATGGAACGAATTAAAACAAAGAACTTCTTCAACCGATTTTCGTGGAACAGGAGGAGTGGAGTTGTATACTTCAGTCGCATATCCAAAACAAATAAAACAATTTATTAAATAATTTTGAGGAATGCCAAGAATTTTCTTTAATTTTTTTTCATTACCAAATGAATTCATTGCTAAAACACCAATTCCTCTATTTGTTGCTGATAATAAAATATTTTGAGTAGCCAAAGAAGCTGATTGAATAGCCTCTTTTGTACTCCAAGTATCATAACATACCACCATAACAACAGGAGCTCGTCGAATAATAGTAGAAGATTTAGCTTCTTTTACTAACTTATTCTTCAAATGATCATCGGTAATAGCAATAAATTTCCATAATTGTTGATTACAAGGAGTTGGTGCGTATGTGGCATCTTCAACAATCTTGAGAATATCTGACTTTCGTACAGGCTGAGTGGTAAATCTCCTAGTACTTCGTCTTTTTCGTACAACTTTTGTGAAATCCATAGTATTTGATCATAAAACAAGCACTCACCTTCAATCTGAACAGCAGATGGACAATATTTAAATATTTATGGCTTAAAAATCATTTTATGAATTATTCTCAAGCAAAATTCTATGTAAATAGAATTAGAGCCATGGGTTTTACTGAATTCATGTATAGAATTAAGTGGAAAGCGTATCACAACTCTATTGGAATCCTAAAACAAAAAAAAGGTCTTCATCTTGCTAAGAAACTAAGTCTTGCCGAATTTAAAAGATCAAATAAAGCTAATTTTATAGTAGATAAATTTTCACAAGAAGAGATTAAATCAAGTTATGTTACGTCTTTTTCTTTGCAGGAATTACTTAGGCGAGCAGATTTAATAGTTGATAATAAAATTAGTATATATGAGCTACGAAACCATGATTTAGGATCCAGTATTAATTGGAATAAAGAGTATAAACATGACAAAATATGGCCACACAAGTACGCTCCTTCATTTCATCATGCAGATCCAAAATATGGACAAGTTCGCTATGTTTGGGAACTGAATAGACACGATTTTCTACCCATTTTAGCAAGAGCATATTATTTAACTAAAGATGAAAAATATGCTATTAAAGTATTTGAAATTATTGAAAGTTGGCAGGAACAAAATCCATATTTAATGACTATTAATTGGTTTTCTGGCTTAGAACTTGGTCTTAGAAGTATAAATTGGGTGTGGACACTTATGTTTTGCAAAAATTCAGAGCAGTTGACACAGGAACGATTTGATGCTATTCTTGAAACATTGTACCAACATTTTGACACGATAACACATAACATTTCATTATACTCTTCTGCTAACAATCATCTTACTGGTGAATTAGCAGGAATTGTTCTACTAACAACATTGTTTCCTCATTTTAGAGACGCACACAAATGGCAAAATAAAGCACTAAAAATGTTGGAACATGACACTATTGATCAAATTCATAAAGATGGCGTAGGAGCTGAACAAACAACTAATTATTTGATTTTTGTGTTAGATTTATACCTACAATCATATATTGTGGCTGGGCATACTATACCAACAGAAGTTATGAACCGATTACAAAAATCTGCTAAGTTCATTCACACACTTAAATATAATAAAGAACAAATTCCTGACATAGGCGATAGTGATGAAGCACAGGTTGCTGGGGTGTTATTAGATCCAACTTTGCATGCAAAAGCAAATTCTATTCTAAACACAATACTTTTGTTACAAGAAAAAAACACTAAAAAGATTGATGAAAAAACATTTTGGTTATTTGGCCCTATAACTTCTTCAAAAGAAGATGAAAACCAAGAAATTAGAACAGTGCCTAAATCTCAGTTATTTAAAGAAGGAGGATGGTTTATTTCAGTTAGTAATTCAGCTTCCCTTACTATGGATTGCGGTCCACTTGGATATCTTAAACCTGCAGGGCATGGACATTGCGATGCCTTAAGTATTCTATTATCTGTAGATAACAAAGATTTTTTCATAGATCCGGGAACATATGTATACCATAATGATGAAAAATGGCGAAATTATTTTCGATCGACCCTTGCACATAATACCCTTACTGTTGATAACACGAACCAATCAAAAATAAGTGGTGATTTCATTTTTTCACAAAAAGCATCTGTAACTATCGATTCACACCAAATAGACTCTGATAAAGATTCAATTAAAGCAAAGCATGATGGATATAAAAATAAAGAAGTAATGCATTCAAGAGAAGTAATACATGATAAATCAGATAAAATAATTATTATTAACGATCTTCTTTGGTGTACTAATAAACATGACGTTGCCATATCATTTACGCTTCACCAAGATGTTAAAATAACAAAAGAAAATAATATATTAATTCTTCAGCGCGAAAATACAACTATTAAGATGAGTTTGCCAAAAATATGTGAAATAAGTATTCACAAAGGAGAAACAAATCCCATACGAGGGTGGCATTCTCTAGAATTTGGTGTGAAGCTGCCAACTAATCAAATTATCGCAAAAGCCACTGTAGACAAAGAAACTACATTCTCAACAACAATAACATATAATCACAAAAACACGAACTAAGATATGATAAGCTTAAAAAGGAGTTTATACTTTACAAATGGATATATCGTCACGCAAGAGGTGTACAATGAATAAAGTTCGAATTGAATATGCAAAGCCAAAATGTATTGGAGTAAAAAAATGTATAGAAATAGCTCCAGAATTCTTTTCATTTGAAAACAATAAAGCACAATTACATAACGCAATAATGGGCCCAGATATTGATGTAGCAACAGTATCACTCTCCCAAGAGCAGATTACTAAATTAACCAATGCAGCTAAATCATGCCCTGTGAATGCGATACAAATACATAATATTGATACCAGTGAGGATCTTGCAACTACTGCAGTAAATACCTCACATGCAAAAATTGTTGAAGCTAAGTATGATGATGATACAGAATTTGTCTTGGATCCAGAAGGGTATTTTTTAATCAGAATAAAGCCTGAAACTAAAACCATTGAAGTTGGTTTTTGTAACTCACGAAATGATGTAACTTTAACGATTGTGGGGTCTAAACCCATTGATATTTATCAAACAATCATTAATAAACAATCTCTTCCTATTAGAAAGGATCATTGTGCATATTTAGGAAGAGAATTACAAAAAGCATTCATGGCCTTGCAACTTGGTCTTAAATATATCCAAGATGATGAATTGGATTTTATGAAGAAATTGTAACGTTACTTTTTAGGTAACCTTTTTTCAATTTCATCAATAATAATAGTTGTTGTATTTTTTAAATCATCATTTAATCGAGTTGCCAAATCCTCACACCACAGGTTTGATGCACTTGAACCCAATAATATATCCACCATATTTATGATTCCTGATATTTTTTCAATCTTATGAACTCCTCCCATTGAAATAAGAGGCCTGTTAATTCTCATGTCACGACCCCCAGTATAAATACATGGAACACCTAATAACGCCATCTCACGCGCCATACTATCTCCCGAAGAAATCCCACACCTAGCAAGAGCCATTAAAGAATAAATATCTTCCAAAGGTTCTTGTAAAACAGTACAATAAGGTTCATAATACTGTTTTCTTGATTTATCTTCTAACGATAAAAGAACTTTAACACCCTTTTCTTTCAAATGCTTAATTGCTGGTAATAATCCTTCCTGAGTCAAATCAGAGTAATTCATACTTATTCCTGCAACTTCACGAATAAATACATATTTTTTTGGCTCAATATCATAAGAAGATAGTAATGAAGTATCAGGTGTATACATATCCGGATGAAGGTACGCTAATTCTTTAAAACTAGAATATCTTTTAATGTTATATCCCTTAGGCA
>CAYOOY010000002.1:15577-50392 GCA_964405725.1 uncultured Methanosarcinales archaeon
AAATTTTGGAACAAACAAATTTTGAGAAAAAAGTTGAGATAATCTATAATTTATGGTAAATTCATAATCATCATAAAACAAAATTGTTGAAATCCCTTGTATGCGTGAAGCAAATGATAATACAAAATCACCAACCCCAAGAGTGATATCTGGTTTTTCTTTTGCTAAAAATGCAGTAAACAAATGTAATCTGCTTAAAGTCATTGGAATTTTACCAATTGTAGTTGGACTATACGTTCCAATTTTTGTTGGTATAAAATGACTCAATTCTTTTGCAAGAACTTTCTTAATTGATCCTCGATCAAGATATGTAAGAATAACTAAATGTCCTTGTTTATGTAATTCTTGAATTGCATGTTTAAAGAAATTTAAATGACATAAATGAATAATATCAAATAATATTTTTGCCATTTTGTAATCTTATTACCGTATATCAATTACGTTGTGGTGAGTGATATGGCCACTCAAATCTTCATTTCGTGTGTTAACAATTATATCAGCATGCTCAAACACTTCTTCTTTTGTTGAACACATTAACTGATGAATGTGTGGAATTCCTTTTTCAATATATTCCTTATTACTTCCAAGCAGATGTGCTAATTCAACATGAGGATCATAAATTTTTATGTTATATCCTTTTCCAATGAAATGTTCCACTAATCGTACAGATGGACTTTCGCGTAAATCATCTGTTCCTTGTTTAAAGCTAAGACCCGTAAATCCTATGTTTTTAGTATTATGCTGTCTTACTTTTTCTTGTATGTGTTGTACGTGTTGATCATTTGATGTAATAATATTATCAATAATAGGAAGGGTAATATTTTTTTGGCGGGCCATATATACAAAACTTCGTAGATCTTTTGGCAGACAACTTCCTCCAAAAGGAGATCCTGGCCGTAAATATTTTGTGGAAATGTTAAGCTTAGTGTCTTTACACACTAAATCCATTACTTGTTTTCCATCAATATCATGAAGCTCTGAAAAACGCCCAATTTCATTTGCAAATGAAACCTTAAGCGCATGAAATACATTATTAACCATTTTTAATAATTCAGCCGTCTTAAAATCAGTAAAAATGACTTCAGCAGATATATCATTGTACAATTCTCTAACTACAGATTTGGTTTCTTCACAATCAACAGAAGCAACAACATAAGGAGGATTGTAATAATCATATACTGCATGTCCCTCACGTAAAAATTCAGGATTAAAGCAAACACCTACATGTGGTAAGCTTTCAAAAATAGGAGTAATCATCTTTTTCATAGTACTTGGAGGAATTGTTGAGCGAAAAATAATAGTATGTCTTGTTTCTTTTCCAGCAACCAATTGTGCAATTTCTTGGGCAACTTTTTCTACATATTTCAAATTTGTTGAACCATCTGTATTTGAAGGTGTCCCAACACATACTAAAGATAATGAGGAATTACTAAGAGCATCAGAAATATTTTGAGTAGCCCTAAGTGAACCTTTACTTACAGCATCTTCAATAAGAACATCAACTTGGTCTTCAACTATGGGAGATTTTCCCTCATTAATTTGATCAATTTTTATGGGATTAATATCAACGCCAATTACATTATGCCCTTGCTTTGTAAGCACAGCAGAGGTAACACATCCAACATAACCCAATCCAAACACACTAATATTCATACATAGCTTGGACAAAGTCAGTTTATATATGTTAAGTACAAAAATTCTACTTTTGTACCCTTAATTTGGAAAAAATGCCAAAAATGTATGAATTAATGAACTTTTTCTCTCTCTTTGTCAATATTTTAAATATATATAATCCTGCAAAATAGAGCCCTACTGAAACTAAAATAAGAGAGATGAAATGAGTAGGAAATATCTTTTTCAAAATATATACTGCACCAAAAAAACTACACATTAATACACTTATTCTTTGTAATCTTAGAAATGAAAAACTAAAATTAATTTCTTTTGGACGCATATAGAACAATGATATGGCAACTACAAGATAAGAGATTACCGTTGTATACGCTGCACCTATAGCCCCCATTTGTGGTATTAAAATAATATTTAATACAACATTAAGAAGAGCAGAGATGAAAAATAACAAACTTGCCTGTGTGACCATATCTCGAACATATAAGGTGTACAAAAAAATATCCATAATAACAACAATTATTGGAAAGAAAAGTAAGATAGATAGAATATTGACAGCTGGAAGGTATGTAACACCTGAAACAAGAATAATTATTTTTTCACGAAATACATACATCCCTATTGCAGCAGGAATTGCAGTTAACAAAATATATTTTAACATGAAATTAAAATAGAAGCTAGGATTTTGCTTCAAATTCCAACTTTCAACAAAATATGGTTGAAGAACTGTTAAAAAAATAGTAGGAATAGTCCCAATGATAGCCGCAAGCCCATATGCAAATGAATAGAAGCCAACATCAACAGGACCTAAATAATAATTTATAATATATTTATCTGCAATTTCTGTAAGCCAACTAAATGTAACAACAAATACTAAGGGAGTACTATATTTAATTGCTTTTATGGGTATTTTCCATGATAATTTATGTAATGTATCACTAAATGATAATGTTAACCTATGAAAATCAGATCGAAGAAAAAATAAAGAGAACATAAACGAAAGTAAAACACCAATAAGCCATAAACCAAATACTATTTGAAGTGTGAGTGTTGAAAATAATAAAGTAAAGATAAATAATAAAATAATCCATAATCCATTACGCAAAAATGTCAAAAATGCTGATAAAGAAATACGTTTAATTGCAAGATAATAGGTAAACATAAAATCACTAAGAGCAATAAAGATAATTAATCCAATAGAATACACCCACAAGAATTCATGTTCAACATTAATTATAGACAAAATTACATCATCGAGTAAATATAACAATATTCCTGTAATAAGCACAAATGGAATAAAGAATACAAATAAATTGATAAATGTGAATACTTGTTTCTCTTTGTGTAAACCAGGAATCTTATTTTTTATAAACTCACAAATACCATAGCGCAATAATACCGCTATAAAAGATAAGGTTACAAATAAAATTGAATAAATTCCATATTCAGCGACAGATAAATTACGTGTAAGAAGAACTAAAAGAAGGGGCTGAGCTAGGATAATCAAAAAATTGAAAAAATATGAAACTATAATTTGATGAGATATAGTTCTAAACTGATGTCCATGAGTAGTCATTTGCATATAATCTTAATTAATGTACTTAACCTTACATAAATCAGGAATTTTCAAAATATGTTTAAAAGACTTATGGAATTGGAAAATAAGAATCACCAAATCACATTCATTTAACAAAACAGGGAAGTTCAAAAACTCAATAAAGTGAATATCGTATCCTCAAAAATATACATATCACTGTGACCCCCTTATTTCCTATGGAATATGATTATTCAAAATGTGTATGATACGATGCTTGATAATAAATTACAAAGACAAAAGATATAACTATCACAAAGTGTGTTAAATAATATAGAGATACTTCTTATGGAAAACAACAACATACATACACATCGCAAATAAAGAACGTAAATAGTTAAATGAAATATATGAAAATAAATTTAACTATGAGAATTTAGATGGAAACGACCAAAAACAAAAAAATATCTATTAATTAATTACATTATTAATAATGCCAATAATAAATAATATAATACACTTGCTTAATATGTAGAGAGAGAAAAATCAGAAGTTATCAACCACATAAATAAGTTTAGTTTAGAGATAGAATTTACTTCTTTTTTGATTTTTGAATTTGTTTTTCTTTTTTTATATATATATATTTTCTATATTGAAAATAATAATAATAATAATAATAAACATTTATAGATATAATAATAATAACAAAGAAGAAAAATAAGTTTTAAAAAAAAGAGAACAGAAACGAAAAACTCTTATTTCATTTAACAAAAAACAAAACAAGATAAAAAGGAAAAAAACATTCATTCATTATTTACCACTTTATAATCCAACGATAAGTATTTATATAACTTCCACCCGTAATGAAGGTGTTAAGAACCACACATATTAAAGGTCATCTTATATGTTGCATGTCTTTAAATAACCAAGCAATGGAACACACACGCGAACAAAATTATAGTTCCATACGAAATCAGGGGGTCACGGTGAAAATTGGAAATTTTTTTGAGAACTTTTTGAAGCAGGATTCGCTTTTTGTTAACAAATCTGTACTTCAAACCTCTTATGAACCTGATGAGGTAATATATAGGGAAGAACAAATCCAAGAAGTCGCTAATATTCTGGCCCCCGTTCTTCGTATGCAACGTCCTTCTAATTTATTTATATATGGCAAGACTGGAACTGGTAAAACTCTTTCTATGAAATATATTCTAAAATCAATGAGTACTGTTGCATCTCAAAATAATATTTTATTCAAGCCAATGTATGTGAATTGTAAACTTAAGCGTGTGGCTGATACTGAATATACGCTTATTTCTCAGCTTATTAATGTATTTCGTAAGGAAGTTCCCTCTACTGGTTTACCTACAGATGAAGTATATAATATATTTTATAAGCTTCTTGATGAAAAACAACAAGTTATCCTTCTTGTTCTTGATGAGATAGATCAACTCACCAAAAAAATTGGTGATGAAGTACTTTATAATCTTACTCGAATAAATTCTGAATTAAAAAATTCACAAATATGTTTAGTTGGCATTTCAAATAACCTTATTTTTGCTGAAAATTTAGATCCTAGGGTTAAATCTTCATTATCTGAAGAAGAAATCATATTTCCACCATATAATGCTCTGCAAATTCAAGATATATTACGTAAACGGTCGCTAAAATCATTTCAAAAGGATGCAGTTCAAACTGGTGTTATCGAAAAATGTTCAGCATATGCAGCTCGTGAACATGGTGATATCAGAAGAGCCATTGACCTTTTACGTGTTGCTGGAGAAATCGCTGAGCGAAGTGGGTCCACTTTAGTTGAAATTAATCATTTAGATGAAGCTGAACACAAAGTAGAATCTGATAAGATTGTTTCTGCTGCAATTTCACAACCTCGTCAATTCCAAACTGTCCTATATGGAATTTTATTACTTAGTCCGGAGAAAAAGAAAATGTATACTGGTGAAATATATGAAATATACTCTTCAATGTGTAAACAAGTCAATTCCAATGTCTTAACGCAACGACGAGTATCAGATATACTTGCAGAATTAGATATGCTTGGAATAATTAATGCAAAAATCATTTCAAAGGGCCGTTATGGCAGAACCCGTGAGATTTTAATGGCAATTGATCAGAATATCACACTCAAACTAAAAGAAGTCCTTGAAAAATCTCTTCAAATCAACTAATCCTATCAATATATATCCAATTAACTTGGTAATAAGGAAACTAACAAAGTAAAACAAAATAATGGAATCAAATCATAAAAAAATAATTGAAGATGCATTTGAACATGGCATTTTACTAAATGAAAAAATGCTTTCATGCGAATTAAAGGCATCATTACTTGATAAATTAAATTGTGAAGAAGATTTACTTGTGTTGAATGAAGATTATGCAAACATTCTTGAAGAACAATCAAGCTTAGTTGATTGGTATGATATAGATAAATATCGTGTTCAAGCAGAACAGAATAGAGATGATCAAGAATTATATCAAGCTCAGCTACAAACAGTTATTACGCCAACATTAAACGTTCCTGCACAAACATCACATTTAGAACAACAAATATCAACTATTGAAACTAATCAAGGACTTTCAACAGAATTTACCTCAGAAGACGAAGATAATCTAGATGCTGATGATAATAATAGTATTACCTCTTCAATAGATCAAGAAATGTCATTGGTGGCGCTTTCTTCAACTCCAACAATATTAATTAGTTTTGAAAATAAACCCAAAAAATATGCAGTAAAAGATTTCGCTCAATTTTTCATTTCTCGCTATCGCTTTTTGGAAAAAATCTTACGTAATCGGCGCGAATTACAAAATACCACCTCTATTCATCGTCTTCTTGGAAAAAAAGAAAGGGAAGCAGTTTCCGTGATAGGGTTGGTTGTTGAAATTTCAGAAACACGCAATGGTAATCTGATTCTTACAATAGAAGATCCAACTGGCCTTATAAAAATATTAATTTCAAAAAATAAGCCAGATTTATTTGTATTGGGAAAAGATCTGGTAGTTGATGAAGTAATTGGTATTTCTGGAATGCTTGGTGAAAATATTATTTTTGCAGACTCCATCACATGGCCCGATGTACCCTCTTCAAATATTATGAAAAAAGGGCCTGTCGAGGAATATGTAATATTTCTCTCTGATATTCATGTTGGATCTAAATTATTCATGAAAGATGAATTTAACAAATTTATTAAGTGGTTAAAAGGTGAAGTAGGCAACGAATCTCAGCGTTCAATTGCAAATAAAGTAAAATATATCATAATAGCAGGCGATTTGGTAGATGGAGTTGGGATTTATCCAAATCAACAAGATGAATTGGAAATTGATGATATAACTGAGCAATATGCTGAATTTTCTCGATTAATCTCGCAGGTACCGTCAGATAAACACATTATTATTTGTCCAGGTAATCACGACGCGGTCCATCTTGCCGAACCGCAACCAGCATTTTTTCAGGAATTTAGTCAAGATCTTTTTACAATTCCAAATGTTCAACTGGTAACAAATCCTTCTTATGTTAATATTGGTAAAACAGAAGACTTCGAAGGATTTACCATATTGTTATATCATGGATATAGTTTTGATTATTATGTTGCAAATGTTGAATCGATAAGGATGGGCGGCGGATATCATCGTTCTGATCTTATCATGAAATTCTTACTCAAACGACGTCATATGGCACCTTCTTTCAAGTCTACTCCTTATTATCCTTCCCACACGGAAGATCCATTGCTCATAACTAAAATTCCTGATTTTTTTATTACTGGACATATTCATTATTCAAGCGTTGCAAACTATAAAGGAATTACTACGATTAGTGGAAGTTGTTGGCAAGCAAAAACCACATTTCAAGAGAAATTAGGTCATGAACCCGAACCTTGCCGAGTTCCTATTGTAAACCTACAAACACGCGAAATAAAAGTGTTACGTTTCGGATAAAAATAAAATAAAATAAAATAAAATAATTACGTACTATGTTACCACCTGCATCAGAAAAAATAATTGAATATTTTAATTCTATAGAGGCTAATGTATCTATCTGTTACGATGTAGCAAAGAAAGCTCGCATTCAGGGTAAGGATCCAGAAAAAGAAGTTCCTATTCCTTTAGCAAAAAATATGGCAGAACGTGTTGTAGGTTTAATTTCTGTAATGGCTCCTCAAATTCTGAATAAAGGTATTCCTGAACGTATAATAGAATTAGAAAGTAAATATGGTTTACTTGATTGGAGAGTTGGTTTTTGTATTGCTGAAGAAGTGGCAAAACAAAAATTCTGCAAATTTGAAACTAAAGTATCTGCGATGGAAACAGGAATTCGTGTTGGATTCGCATATTTAACATTGGGAATTGTATCTGCTCCTCTAGAAGGTTTTATTGGCCTTAAAATTAAAAAACGACGCGATGGAAAAGAATATTTTGCGCTGCAGTATGCAGGTCCAATTAGGGCAGCAGGTGGAACAGCAGCATCAACGTCAGTTATTCTTTCAGATTACGTTCGTGTGAAGATGGGATATAGTACATACGACCCTGATGAAAAAGAAATTAATCGATATATTGCCGATGTAAATGATTATCACGATCGTGTTACCAACTTACAATATAGGCCTTCAGATGAAGAATTAAAATTCATGCTTTCTAATCTTCCTGTTGAAGTAGATGGAGATCCAACCGAAAAAATGGAAGTCTCAAATTACAAAGATTTACCTAGGATTGAAACAAATTTAATTAGAGGCGGTGTCGCGTTAGTTCTTGCAGAAGGTCTTTCTCAAAAAGCGCCCAAATTATGGAAACGACTCTCAAAATGGGGAAAAGAGATGGATTTAGAATGGTCATTTCTAAAAGAATTTCTTGCACTAAAAGAAAAAATACATGCTTCGCATGAAATCAAAAAAGACGATTCAACCTCTTCCAAACCTACAAAGAAAACAGTTAAACCCAATAATACATTTATTATGGATTTAGTAGCGGGAAGACCCATTCTAACACATCCTTTAGCAGCAGGTGGTTTTAGACTAAGATATGGAAGAAATAGAAATTCTGGATTTTCAGCAGCATGTTTACATCCAGCAACAATGATGGTATTACAAAACTTTATTGCAATTGGTACTCAATTAAAAGTTGAACGACCAGGAAAAGCGGCTACAATCACTCCTTGTGATACTATCGAAGGACCAATTGTAAGATTAGTTGATGGCTCTGTTATTCAAATTAAAACTACTATTGAAGCAAAAGAATTGGTGCCACAAATTGAAGAAGTTATTTTCTTAGGAGATATACTTTTTAATTATGGTGATTTTTCAGAAAATGGACATAGTTTAGTTCCAGCAGGTTATTGTCCTGAATGGTGGGCTCTTGAAGTAGCAAAAGCAGCCAAAGAAAAAAAATGTACCATTGATTATTCTACATTCATTTCAAACCCTTTAATAATATCTCCTACCTTTAAGGAGGCTCGCATTATTAGTAAAGAATTACACATTCCCCTTCATCCAACGTACACAGCACATTGGTCTTTAATTAATGGTGTTCAGCTAAATGAACTTGTTACATGGCTAAAAGAGGGAAAATTCAAAGCAGATCCAAAATTAATTTTACCTTATCATAAAGATAAAGAATTACATTTCAAATCCAAAAAACATTTGGAACATCTTGGAATTCCACATAAAGTAGTAAACAAAGAAAATATTGTTATTCAAGGAGATGATTGTTATATGCTTCTTGCACCTCTTAATTGTTACAAACCAGAAGATATCCAAAATTTTACACTTCCAAAAACCGAAGATAATTCACTAGCTGCATTAGATATCTTAAGTGAAAATTGCAAATTAACTTTGCGAGATAAATCTGGAACATTTATTGGGGCCCGAATGGGCAGACCAGAAAAAGCAAAAATGCGAAAAATGACAGGATCCCCACAAGTAATGTTTCCAATTGGTGAAGAAGGGGGTCGGTTGAGAAGTTTTCAAGCAGCTATCGAAGTAGGATCGGTACGAAGTATGTTTCCATTATTTTTTTGTTCAAAATGTGAAAAAAACACAATATACTCTCATTGTGAAATGTGTAACTCTGAATGTTCAATCAAATATCATTGTAGGTTATGTGGAGACCTTGATAAAGATAGTTGTAGACATGGTCCAGCTAATAAATACAAAACATTTGATTTAGATATTAAACACTATTTCAAGGAAGCAAAAAAATTACTAAAAGAACCAGTCGTCCCTGATCTCATAAAAGGAATACGAGGAACATCAAATAAGGATCATGTAGTTGAACATTTACTCAAAGGATTACTTCGAGCAAAACATAGAATTTATGTAAATAAAGATGGTACAACAAGATATGATTGTACAGAACTTCCCATTACTCATTTTAAGCCCAAAGAAATATTCACCTCAATAGAAAAATTGCATGAAATTGGATATACAACAGATATGTTTGGAAAACCTCTCGAATCTGACGATCAATTGTGTGAAATTAAACCACAAGACGTAATTCTCCCAGGATTTGATTCACTTGAAGAATCTGGTCCAGATATACTTATGCGGGTTGCAAAATTTGTAGATGAATTACTAGTTAAACTCTATGGACTCAAACCTTTTTATAATATATCTAGCAAAGAAGATTTAGTTGGTCATTTAGTGGTCGGTCTTGCTCCTCATATTTCTGCAGGTTTAGTTGGTCGAATAATAGGTTTTTCGCAAACTCAAGGTCTCATTACGCATCCAATGTACCATGCAGGATTACGAAGAGATTGTGATGGTGATGAAGCCTGCGTAATGCTTCTAATGGATGCACTATTAAATTTTTCACGCCAATACCTTCCTGAGCGACGTGGGGCAAAAACAATGGATGCACCCTTAGTTTTAACTTCTGTTTTGAACCCAACAGAAGTTGATGACCAAGTACATGGATTAGATGTAGTGTGGAAATATCCTTTAGAATTATATGAATCAGCTCTTGAAATGAAAAATCCCTGGGAGGTGAAATCCAACGGAAATAAGATCGAACAAATCGGAGATCGACTAGAAAAAGAAAATCAATTTGAAAACATGGGGTTTACTCATAATGTTGATAATTTCAATAAAGCAATATGTTGCTCAGCATACAAAACTCTTCCTTCAATGGAAGAGAAGTTAATTGGTCAGATGGAAATTGCTCAAAAAGTAAGAGCTGTAGATATGGATGATGTAGCAAAATTAGTTATTCAAAAGCATTTTCTTAAAGATATTAAAGGTAACTTACGCAAATTCTCAATGCAACAATTTAGATGTGTAAAGTGTAATTCAAAATATCGTCGTCCCCCTCTTTCTAGTAGGTGTACAAATTGCAATAACACATTAATATTTACGATTTCACATGGATCAGTGATAAAATATTTAGGTCATTCTCTTCTTCTTGCAGAAAAATATGACTTCTCACCTTATCTAAAACAAACACTTGATATGCTTAAATCGGATGTTGAGAATGTTTTTGGAAGAGAAAAAGATAAACAGGTTGGCCTTGGAAGTTTTATATCTTAAATATCATTACTATTATTATCACAACTATTATTATTATTGTTATTCTACAACAGCCTGAGCATGCTGTACACCATCAATAACAATAATTTTTTCCACCAATCCCAATTTTTTAGCAATAGATACCGTCTTTTCTCCAGTCAGATGAATATGCCTTGCATTTTGTAGAAGAATTGTAAGATCTTCTTCATTCATTTCTTCACCCTTGTAGAAATCCTTTGTCAAATCTAAATGAAGTTTCCCTTCTTCAAACTTTTTTCCAATTAGATTAGAATCAGTAACAACAACTAAAAGACCATTTTCTGTTTTTTTTTGTGAAACAATCATACTCGCTTAACCGGTTTTTTCGCTCCACAAGCATTACAACGCAAATAGGAAATTCCTTTTTCTTCAATAAGGGTAGTTTCTGGTTTACTACATTCACTACAAAACACGAACTCGCTTGCGTATTTCTTAATTTTTTTATTTATTCTAGTTGCAGATACCTTTGTTCCAAGAATTACTCTTCCTCCAACAATTTTTCCGGGAGTTGCCAATTCTCGTAGTAAATATTTGAGTAGATGATCAAGAGTTCTACCAAGATCTTTAGAAATTTTTCTAAGATTTCCAAGAACAGTCTTGTTACCTTGTAAATGCCCTTTTACTTTCTCGATAACGAATCTTTCGTCTCCATGGGTAATTTCAGGAAGCTCTTCTTGAGCTTTTTTGAGTAATGCTTCATATGAATCCATAATAATGATTTGCCCACTTTTTTTATAAACCTTTATGTCATCTTTTTTTGATTCGTGTATGGTTTTACGATAGGTTTATATATTTAAATAAATGCATTACCTAAAAGAGGTGATTATTATGGCTGTCCCTAATTTAGAAATAACTCAACTGATACTTGCTGTGATTGTTGGAACGCTTGCAGCGATTGTATATTCTCTTAGAGTTCTTCTTATGCTTGAGAGGCGTGTTGCTGGAATGGAACTTAATATCCAAAGAATGACCCGAAAAGTTCTACGAGAAGAATCTTTGATTGTAAAGAAACTGAATAAATCCGCAAGGAAAAGAAAACCTGCTAAGAAGACAACTCGAAAGCGACGATAAAATTATTTTTTCTTTTTTGCTACTTTTTTCTTGGTAACCTTTTTTTTACTTGTCTTTTTTGTAGACGCCTTTTTAGATATAGCTTTTTTCTTTTTTGATTTAGACGTACGTTTAGTTTTTAGTGCTTTTTTCTTCTTAATTGGTGCTGATACTTTCTTTTTTACCACTTTTTTCTTGACACTTTTGGCTAATTTCTTTGATTTTGGTTTAGTTTTAGCCTTTACTACCTTCTTCTTCTTAACAACTTTTTTCTTTGCAGACTTTGTTGGAGCCTTCTTCTTTTTTATTGCTCTTACTTTTTGTACTCTTTTCTTAACTTCTTTTTTGGTAACTATTCGCTTGACTTTTTGCATTTTGCGACGCCTAATTAACTCATCAACTTCTTTTTGCAACTTTCCAATAGCTTTTTCTAATATTGCAATGTTTTTCTCTTTATCATCCTGTCCAACCAATTCTCCACATTCAGGGCAGTGAAATTCAAAATCCATTGCTTGATCAAAATTTAATCGAACGCAATCATTAGGGCAGGTAAAAAACAGTTCTTGCTGTTCTTGCACTAGCTGAGCTTTCATTCGTTCAAGTGCATCCCGCTTCATCTTAAAATAATTAAATTTTATACTTTCGGGCTGAAGAGTCCAATAATAAATATACCATCCTTTTTGCTTATCCTTTTTTCGTGTAAAAGAGACAACATTGTGGTTATATAAGATGTATAACTGTTTTCGTACTACTTTGATGTCAAATTTAATTTTCTCAGCAAGATCGAATTCAGATACATTTTCCTTTCCAATGAGAGCATCAATGAGCTTCTCACCAGAAGATCCAAGAATTTGCAGTAATATTTCCTTTATTCGCTTTGGGGTGAGGCGCATTTACATATATACGTAACTTTCCCCTTTTAAATGTTTTGGTAATTGCTACCAAAAAGAAGTACTTCTATTTAATATATATTAGATGCCTATGATCTCTTCTTTTAGAAGACCTTTTCGAGTACCTAATTCAGAAGAGGCAACAAACGACTTTGATGTTTCTTCCAAATCTTCAAGCATAAAGAAATACCAGGGTTCTTGTGCAAATTTGACTGCAGTCCACGCTTCTGCTCCAAACATGCGGGCGAATATTTTAAGTTGATCAATTTCATCTCTTGAGAAATATTTCTTTTTGTCTTTAGTAACTTTACACTCAATGGCTAAACGTCTATGTCCATTTCCAGCTAAAATATCCGGACAGGGGTACTTAGTGGATCCAGACCCCGCCGCACGAAGGCAAGCCCACCCATTCATATTAAAAAAAGAAACTAATTCTCTTTCTCCTTGTGAACCCTTAGCTTTTGTGTTACGCATTCACACCTCTATTTTCATGAAATCTTCTGCTACCAACGAATTTTTGAAGAATTTCTTTGCTTCTGCCAAAATCTCTTTATTATTTTTATAACGCTGACTTACATGAGTAATAACTAATTTTCCTACTTTGTTTCGTTTGGCAATTTCCGCTGCTTCTCGCACAGTGATATGTTTACTTTTAACAGCATTATCTTTAAGATTATCAAGTAATGTTCCTTCGAGTATTAAAATATCGCAATTTTTTGCCAGGGTATCAATCCCTCTGCAATCTTGTGTATCTGTAATATAACAAATAGATTTTCCCGGAACAGTGTATGTTACATCAGAAGATTTAATTTTCTTCCCCTTATGAGTAACACTTTTCCCTTGTTGCAATTTTCCTAAGATTGGTCCCTTCAAACCTAGTTTTATTGCCTTTTTTACATCTATTCTTAATCTATCATTTTCTTTAAATTTATATCCAACACATGCAACACTGTGTTTTAATTGCGCAGAACTAATGGTAAATTCATCTTCATTAACAATTATACCTTTAGCTACTTCATGTATTGAATGGGGTAAAATTTCTTTTGCAGCAAACCATGTAGTCATATTTTTTCCAAATACTCGAGACCCTTTTGGTCCATATATCTCAAGAGATTGTGTCGCACCATCCGCACCCATACTACTTAGAAGTCCAGGAATACCAAAAACATGATCTCCATGCCAATGACTAATACATAATCTAGTCGTTCTAGCTGGCTTTATACCTGCATGCCTCATTTGACGTTGTATGCCTTCACCACAATCAAACAAAATCTGTTCTTTTTTGAATTTAATCAAGACACCAGCATGATTTCGTTTTTTGGTTGGTTGCATGCAACCAGTTCCTAAAAAAACAATCTCCATCATAAAAACCTCGGCAACTCTCGTAAATATAAGATCTTTTTATCAGCATCTCTTTTATCTCTGCGGTCCATAAGAACAGCTTGCATGCCAATTTTTTCTGCAGGCACAATATCACTATGATAACTATCACCCACCATTACACATTCTTTTGCTTTAACATCCAAATCCTTCAAAATTTCAGGAAATAGTTCTGATTTTAATTTTTGATGTTCATAAGAAAGATACACATGATCAAACAAATCTGTCAAATTATATTTATCCATAACTTTAGTAACCGAAAAACAATCTGTATTTGAAAGAAGTACAATTGTATAATCTTCTCGATATGAATTGATATATTCTTCTACATCAAAATAAGGCCGAGCAAAAATCCATGATTTATTCCACATACCAATTAATTTCTCCATTTGCTCCTCATTAAGTGTAATTTCAAATTCTTTTGCAACTGCATTAAATGCATCTTGAAGCGATTCAAATTCTTCAGTCATAAGGATGCTCTGCATACGAACAACGTACTCACTAAATGGAAGATCTATTTCCATGATATATTTTAGTAATTTTACTGGACTTCTAACTCCTGTTTCTACTAACGTTCCCCAAAAGTCAAAAATAAGAACTTTTTGCTTCATTTTTGGTTATGCCTCCAGCATAAATCAAATATAAGTATGTTTACCATATAAGCATAATATACAGAATTCATTAAAAAGGTTACTAAAGATAATTATTTTTACCACTATCTTTTTATAATCCTCTCTCTCACCCCTGCTCATGACACCAGAAGAGAGATTTAACCTGATAAAACGTAATACGCAAGAGATTGTAAAAGAAGATGAGCTCTTAGAATTATTAAAATCAAAAAAGCAACCATCTGTTTATTTAGGATGGAGTATTACGGGAAGGCCACATGTTGCGTATTTTGTTCCGGTTCTCAAATTGGCAGATTTTCTTAAAGCAGGATTTAAGGTAAAACTTCTTTTAGCAGATTTACATGGGGCGCTAGATAATACCCCATGGGATGTCCTTGAAAAACGTTACGACCATTATGCTTCTACCATCCCTCGTATGTTCAAAGCAATTGGAGCAGATATTGAAAATTTTGAAATTGTAAAAGGATCCGATTTCCAGCTAAAAAAGGAATATTTTATGGATTTATTGAAACTTGCAACATTTACTTCAATTCATGATGCAAAAAAAGCAGGCTCAGAAGTTGTAAAGTTTGGTGATAATCCTAAACTAAGTGGTTTAATTTATCCTTTAATGCAAGCCCTTGATGAAGAATATCTTGGCGTTGATATTCAATATGGGGGTGTTGATCAACGTAAAATATTGATGTATGCACGAGAGAACCAAGAAAAATTAGGATACAAACCAAGAATTGAAGTAATGACTCCTCTTCTTCCAGGACTTACTGGTAAAAAAATGTCAGCATCCGATCCTAAATCTAAAATAGATTTACTTGATAATCCAAAATTAGTTCAGAAAAAATTACAAAAAGCTGAATGCACTGAAGGTGTCGCTGAAGGAAACGGCATTTTATCATTTTTACAACACGTTATCATGGTAGTAAACAATGAATTTGTAATAGAACGTCCTGAAAAATTTGGTGGAAATTTAACATTTCAAAATTACAAAGATGTAGAAAATGCATTTGTTAAAAAAGAACTTCATCCACTGGATCTTAAAAATGCAGTCGCTAAAGAAATTTCTAAATTACTAAGTGTGTTTGATAGGGATCGTGAAGAATTAGAAACAAAGGCACAAGACGCTTATAACGAATGATTAGAATGTTATAACCTAATATTTCTTATTGTCCTTCAACAATCAAAGATTTTCCTTTGAAATCAGGGTCAGAATTCTTAAATGCAAGAATTTTAGCTGCAAGAGAAGTAATATCCTCACCATATCCTCCAATTACCAAAGCCCTATTTCCATTTTTAGATTGAAAGAGATCAATTCTAGCCTGTCCAGGACAAATATGTTTATCACAATCACTTGGATTTCCATACAATTCTGCTGAAACACTATTCACACAAGGAGATCCCAAAACAATCATATTTTGAGCATAAGGAGAATAAATATTATAATCTTTTTTCAATGAACTCATATGGGTCACTTGTGTGCCATCATATTTCATTGAATCTATAATTTCATTTGCCATGGCTTCATACTTTTTTAACATATTTTTTGTAAATCCTGGATGGCCTGGTATAACAACATACCCATTAAATTGATATTTTCCAGAAACATTATTACCTACAAAAAACCCAGGGTAATCTTCAAGACCTACTGTTGGTGTAACCATTCCGGGAAATATGGGAAGTTCGCTTGGAGTATCATCAATATATCCAACAACAGGAATTGTTACTTTTAACATATTGTTACTTTCATTTGATTCCTGTATTTTCTCATCACTATCAACATGAATTAAGAGATCAAATTCTTCAACTTTAGATCTACATTTATGATATAAATTAGCTCCATTGTGATTAATTGTTTTCTGTTCTCCTGGTTTTAAAGAAATAAGTTCAAATCCTGCAGTCACATCTTGACTAGAATATACTTCTATCTTTTCTAAGTTCACAGTTGAATTATTTGTAATTGTATATCTCCAAGAAAAATCATCTCCATAGACAATTGGATTTGGATTAACTTCCACATTAGTAAGGATCAAGTCAATTAAAGGCGTTTTATGTATGTCTTTTCTCTGTGCTGCATCATTATTCTGAACCTGTCCTGAAGCATCTGAACTTCGTCCTTGGGCTTGTTGATAATCTGAACTAACATAACTTTGATCGGCACACGCGTTTGCTACCAATAAAGATCCAATTGCAATAATATTTCTAATTCTTGATACTAATGTCATATTTAAATCCTACACTTCAGAAACCAAGATGGAAAAAGAACCCTTTCTTTATATTACTTTCCCTCTAAAACTGTGGTAAGGTGATTTGTGAAGTATTTACGAGCTACTCTTCTAACATCATTAACAGTTACAGCCCGAACTGATTTTAGATAGGAAGAAACAGATCCTCCCGCTTGGCTCCAAAACAACATTTGATCCGCTAATACTTGCCCATCTTCAATCCCAAGAACATAATTACCTTCAACATATGTTTTGGCTTCTTCAATATCTTCTTCCAACACATATTGCAATTTTGCCAATTCTTCTAGTATCATTTTTTTCACTTTTGTTTGATTTTTACGATCAATAGTTGCATATGCTCCAGCAAACCCAAAAGTTGTATCATGTACCATTTCAATTCCAACATCATATGCCAATCCTTTTTTGCTACGAATTTCCGTAAATAATCTTCCACTCTGTCCTCTTCCAAGGATTCCTTTAATTACATCCAGAACAATTGAATCTTTATGGGCTCGAGGAACTGTCTTAAATCCCATAATTTGATATGTGTTAACAATATCTTTTTTCTCTCTAAGACGAGATGATGACCTAAGAACTGGCTCTGTTACTTTTTTTCGCTTACGAACTTTTCTTTTCTTTGTTCCAAACCATTTCAATACTTCAGAACGAACATTACTAACATTTCCAACAACACTTATTTCCATATTGTTTGTAACATAATATTTCTCAAAGAAACTCATAACGTGTTCACGTGTTAATTTTTTGATAACGTTTCTATCCCCATAAACAGGATATTTGGCAGCAATCTTAGAAAACAGATTTTTTTGAAGTAATACCCATTGGTAAAATCCAGGATCATCATAAATCATATCAATTTCTTTCAATACAATATTTTTTTCTTTTTGGACATGAGCTTTATCAAATATTGAATTTTCTAATATGTCTGCTAATATTTCTACAGCCAAAGAAAAGTGTTTTTTCATAACTTTAACATAAAAACAGGTTCTCTCGTTCGTTGTGTATGCGTTAAATTCTCCTCCTATTTTTTCAATTGTATTAGAAAGTACTCTATTATTGGGTCTTTTATCTGTACCTTCAAATAATATATGTTCTAAAAAGTGAGCAATTCCTCTCTCATTTGGTAATTCATCATTACTACCCACATTTACCATAACTTGAACAACTACAGCGTTACCTGTAGTTTTTTTATGAAATAGCTTCATTCCGTTGGGCAATTGCATACTCAAATGAATATTTTTAAGTTTATAATAATTGTGTTCCCTTCACAGTTTCATTATTCAATAACAACAAAAATAATAACTACCACATCTCTATCCCCTATAAAATGAAACTAAAAAAATTTCAATCTTACCTCAAAAAGAATAAATTAAATGCAGCGTTTTTGACCCTTCCCGATCCTACACTCACATACTTGACACAGCAAGATCTTTCACATGCACATCTGATTGTAACACCGCAAAAATCTATTTTATATATCTCAAAACTTGACAAACCCCCTAAAGGACCATGGACTATAGAAAATATCAGATCATTTAACCTTAATTACAACAATATAGGAATTAATGCCAAGTCGTGTACGATTTCTCAGCTAGAATTCCTTAAAAAACACAATAAAGCAATGTGCACAACAGATTTTTCAGAATTTATTACTTCACTTCGTGAATCCAAAACAGATAATGAACTTACAAATATGAAAAAAGCATGCTCTATTACTACTTCTGCTTTTAACGCATTACTCAAAGAATTACCTAAAAAAACTCTTTTAACAGAACTTGACATTGCGTTATTCCTAGAATCTTATATTAAAAACCGTAATGCGGAACTTGCGTTTCCCACAATTGTAGCCAATGGTAAAAATGCGGCTATCCCTCACCACAAAACTTCAACAAAAAAACTCACAAAAGGATTCTTGTTAGTTGATTTTGGAGCTAAATATAATAATTATTGTAGTGATATGAGCAGAACTTTGTATCTTGGTGTTCCAAGTACGCAAGAAGAGAAAATGTATGCTCTTCTAAAATCATCGCAACAAGCAGCCATAAATGCCGCTAAACTCAATGCTAGCTTCACTTTACTAACAAATATCGCAAAAGACGCTTTAAACCCGTATGCGAAGTATTTTACCCATTCTCTTGGACATGGTATTGGTATTGAAGTGCATGAATCTCCAATATTTAGCAACAAAACAAGCAAAATAGAAAAAAATGTTCCATTTACCATTGAACCTGGCCTTTATTTCCCATCAAAATATGGTATTCGCATAGAAGACACGGTGGTTTTTACAGATTCACTTCAAATCTTAACCAAAGCACCCAAACGCCTTATATGTATCTCTTAGCAGAAAGCTTTTTAATGAAATCCCAATTCTCAACAAAAAGATTTATAAACGCATCATGAGGCCGTAGTGTAGCTTGGTTAGCATTGAAGGTTTGGGACCTTTAGACCCCAGTTCAAATCTGGGCGGCCTCACGTTTATTATACAAAAATGGCACAACATTCAAAATCAGCAAATCGCTTTGGCGCACGGTACGGACGTAAAACTCGTAAGAAATTTGGTCAAATAGAAGCTAAACAGCATGCCAAGCATAAAAGTCCTTTTTGTAATAAACTATCTGTTAAACGTCTTGCAATGGGAATTTGGTATTGTAAGAAAACAGGAATAAAATTTGCAGGCAAAGCCTACACACCTAAATAAAAATGCACTATATTTGTTTTGATTGCGGAAAAAAAATTGAGGAAGAAAATGTACGAACACGCGTACGATGCCTCTACTGCGGTGGAAAAGTTCTCTATAAAGACCAGCGTGTTGTAAGTAAGGTCATAGCCAGGTAATTTTACAATGTCATCTACAGTTAATCAACTTCAGCTACTGCAGCAGAACTTACAGCAAGTTCAATTACAAATTCAACAGATGCAAAACGAATTAGTTGAACTAACATCAGCTGATTCTGAATTATCTTCTACTCCTCAAGCATATAAAATTGTAGGGAAATTAATGATTGCCTCACCTAAAGAAGAGCTTAAGCAAGAAATAAGCCAAAAAAAAGAAACAATCACTCTTCGAATTAAAACGTTTGAACAACAGGAAGAAAGATTAAAAAAAGATGTTGAAGCACAGCAAAAACTTGTTATGAAGGAAATGCAAAAATGAATGAATTAGTGCAGCAAGCAATTGACACATTAGAATTTCTCTCTTCTGAAAGTGATGTAAGTAAATGGCGTAATTTCAATATTACAAAGTAGCCAGGATTTATCTGTTGAAAAAGCATTACATGAACTTGAAGAACTTAACGGATATGAAGCTCCATCTTATCATAGAACCCAATTATGGGATGTTATTAGTTTGCTTGAAAGCAGTAAAAATTAGTGTCGTATCCAAAGCTTTGATTTTAGAAATAATGAATTTGGCACATATAAAATATCCCCATTATCCGTTTTAATTTCTGTTTCTAAATATCCTACTCTTTCAACACGCCCTGAGATCTCACGTACATCAACACGCTTTCCTTCCTTAATTTTTTTTTTCCGCTGTAAATATATCCACCCAACAAAATTGGGAATAACATCCTTTAATCCAACAAGCACTCCTCCTGCAATTAGATATAATACTAACGATTTAATGAGAAGTTTTTCAAGAAATATTATTATTGTAAACAAATATATTACATAACTAATAATGATACTAACTATATTTTCAATATCATTTGTTATACCAATTTTCCCTAAAAATTTGTTTAAATTAAATTCACGAAATATTTTTAATGCGAACTTACGTGAAAGAACACCAAGTCCAAACCCAATGAGTAAAATAACTATCCCCTGCAGAACTTGTCCGGCGTACGCTTTGACAATTTCGACTATGCCTCCTACCATAGATAAAACTCGCCTAACTTGATATATAAATATTGCGTAAATTGCCAAAAGCCATAAATAAGAATAGGCAAATATCTGTGTGTGGTTGATTATAAAGAGCAAATTAAAGAACTGCAGGACGAAATAAAGAAAACACAGTACAACAAGGCAACGCAACATCACATTGGTAGAGTAAAAGCTAAAATCGCTCTTCTTAAAGAAAAGCAAGAAAAGCGCGTTTCCAAAAAAACAGGAAAATCAGCCCATGGTTATTCTGTACGAAAATCAGGTGATGGCACAGTGCTATTGTTAGGATTTCCAAGCGCGGGGAAATCAACTCTTCTTAATTCACTTACGGGGTCTGAATCTGAAGTTGGATCATATGCATTTACGACATTAAGTGTTATTCCAGGAATGTTAAATTATAATCAGGCAAAAATACAAATATTAGATGTTCCAGGAATTGTACAAGGTGCTGCATCAGGAAAAGGAAGGGGTCGTGAAGTATTAACCGTGATTCAAAATGCAGATTTAGTGCTAATTGTTGTTGATGTTAATACTCCTCAACACTATGAGGCTATATTACGCGAAGTACGTGAAGCCAATATTCGAATCAATAAAAGAAAACCAGAAGTATTCATTAAAAAAAGAGGACAAGGTGGTATTCAAATTGGAAGAACAGTTAAAACAGAAATTGATGATGAGACCATTAAAGATATACTACGTGAATTTCGTATAGCTAATGCTGATGTGCTTATTCGTAGCCCCATAGACGTAGATGACTTTATTGATTGTATTGAAAATAACAAGAAATATGTTCCAGCTTTAGTCTGCCTTACAAAAGTCGATTTAGCAACACCTGTCCAAATACGTAAAGTAAAAAAGAAAATAAAAGTAGACCATCTTATTTCAGCTCACAAAAATAAGGGAGTTGAAGAATTAAAGCAACTAATCTTTGACAAACTCGATTTTATTCGTATTTACATGAAAGAACCTCGAAAAGAAGCAGATATGAAAGAGCCTATGATTATATTTAGAGGGGCCACAATAAAAGATGTGTGTTCTAAAACCCATAAGGATTTTGTAGAGAAATTTCGCTTCGCACGTGTATGGGGAAAATCTGCAAAATTTCCAGGACAAAGATTTCAAAGACTTTCACATAAAATGAAAGATGGAGATATCTTAGAATTACATATCCAGTAACTAATTTTATAAAAAATCACACAAAATTTACTTTATGTGTGGAATTATCGGCATATTTGGAAAATCGGACGCAAAAATACAGGTGCAAAAAGCACTTACTATTCTTAAAAACAGAGGAAAAGATGGCCAACAACTTCTTGAAGTTGAAGATGGAGTTATAGGTCATACGCTTCATGCAATTATTAACCACATTCCTCAGCCAATACAAGAAGAAGGAATACTAACAGCTAATTGTGAAATTTATAATTGGCAAGAATTAAACAACAAATACAATTATAATGCTCAAAATGATGCACAAGTTCTTCTCAAATTATTGGATTCAGGCGGCATTGGTAAAATAGAAGAAGTGGATGGTGTTTTTTCATTTGCCTACATAAAAAATAATGAAATAACCCTTGCAAGAGATATTTTAGGCGTTAAACCTCTTTGGTATGCACATTCACAAGATGGATTTTCGTTTGCTTCAGAGAAAAAAGCTTTAGAAGTAATAGGCTATGTTGATATTCAAGAGCTTAATCCTCGTCACATACTTACATATAATATAAACAAGAATACTATTAAAACTACGTTGCGTCCCTTTTTTGAATATCTTCCTGAGCACTCTGATTCGTATGATAAAATAAAAAATAACACTACAAAATTGTTGCATACAGCAATACAAAAACGTATTCCCAATAAAAAATTTGGTTTGCTTTTCTCTGGAGGAATTGACTCAACCTTTTTAGCACATTATTTTAAATCAAAGGGATACGATTTTACGTGTTACACTGCTGCATTAGACTCCTCCACTTCTATTCCACGTGATTTGACAGCAGCAACGAAAGCAGCAAAGGAATTAGATCTTGATCTACAAATTAAAACTGTATCACAAGAGGAAATTCCAGGATACCTCCAAAAAATAGTTCCCCTCATTGAAGATAATAATGTTGTAAAAGTAGGCGTCGCACTCACATTTTATGTAGCATGTGAACTTGCAAAAAAAGATGATTGTAAAGTGATATTTTCTGGATTAGGTTCAGAAGAAATTTTTGCAGGATATGAACGTCACAAAAAATCATCTAATATTAATCAAGAATGCCTATCGGGATTAAGAAAGATGTATGAACGAGATTTATATCGGGATGATGTAATTACAATGGAAAATAATTTGGAGTTACGTCTTCCTTTTTTGGATACAAATCTTGTAAAATATGCTCTCAAAATACCCCAGAAATACAAGATATCTAAAGATGTAACCAAATATATCCTACGTGAAATTGCGAAAGAACAAGGCTTATCCCTCGAATTTTCATTTAGAAAAAAAATAGCAGCACAATATGGAAGCAGATTTGACAATGCATTAGGAAAACTTGCAAAGAAAGAAAAAAAGAATAAATCAACATATCTTAAACAATTTTATCCCTCTCACAATATTAAACTAGGAGTTCTAAGTTCGGGTGGGAAAGATTCTTTGTCAGCTGCATATATTATGCAAAAACAAAACTACGAATTAACATGCCTAATTACACTTAAGTCAGATAATGAATATTCGTATATGTTTCAAAGTGCAGGAACAGAACTCGCAAAATTACAAGCAATAGCAATGAATGTGCCTTTAGTTGAATATACTACCAAAGGTGAAAAGGAAATAGAATTAGATGATTTAGAACACGCGATACAAAAAGCAAAAGAAATTCACAAAATCGAAGGTCTTGTTTCGGGAGCAATGTTTTCAACGTATCAACGAGATCGGATCGAAAAAATATGTGATAAACTAGGATTGAAAATATTTTCTCCTTTATGGCACAAATCTCAAGGAAAACACGTACAAGAAGTAATTCAAAATGGATTTAAAGTAATTATCACTGCTGTTGCAGCAGATCAATTAGATGAATCTTGGTTATCTCGTCTCATAGATGAAGATTTTTTGCAAGATATTCAAAAAATTACTCGTAATTGTGCGGGAGAAGGGGGTGAATTTGAAACATCAGTCTTAGATTGTCCCTTATTTGAAAAAAAAATAAAATTGATCAAAACGAGAAAAGAAATGGATGGTCCATATTCCGGAAGATTAATAATAGATGAAGCAAAATTAGTAGAAAAGTGATTAAAAAAGTAATGTGTTTTGGTACGTTTGATATTTTGCATTTAGGTCACCTTAATTATTTTGAGCAAGCAAAAAAATATGGTGGACATTTAACTGTTGTCATTGCTCGTGATATTACTAAAGAGCGTCTCCAAAAAACGATAGCATTTAATGAAGATGAACGGTTACAATTAATTCAATCCTTAGCTATTGTTGATCAAGCAATTCTTGGAGATAAGCATGATTATCTTAAAGTAATAAGGAAACATTCTCCAGATATTATATGTCTAGGCTATGATCATCCAGTAGACGAATCTCTATTGGGAACATATTTGCCAGATACAAAAATAATTAGATGTACCCCTTATCAAACAAACAAACACAAAAGCACCAAAATTCGAGAAACTATTTTCACTTTAATGGATTAATTGCTCGTCTCTTTTTTCTATATTCAAAATGAAGATGAGGTCCAGAACTTCTACCCGTTGATCCACAACGTCCAATATATTGTCCTCTTGTAACACGTTTTCCTTTAGGCTTACAGGTTCTTAGTTTTTTTGGTATTGACCCGGGCTGCAAATGCAAATATACTGTTTCTCTTTTTCTCGAGTGCTGTAATTTAACCCAATATCCATTATTATGGTTTTCGTGCCCATTTAGACAATATCCCGCAACTTTAACTTGACCACCAAGTGCCGCATATATCGGCATTCCTTCACATTTTCCAGGTTCTATACTTGTAATATCAATTCCGTTGTGGTGACCCCCTCTTGTACCAAAATAATCAGTTAACCTAGACTCATTTTTATCCATGGGATATCCCATATTATCTACAAGTTGATGATCACCTAATAAATCAATTTTGTCTTTTACTTTCGTTTCCAATTCTGAACAACGAGCTTTGAGATATACTCCATCTATTCCTCTAAATACATTGCTCCATCCTGTGTTTTTGCATTTATTTCCTCTTTTTTCATCCCACTCATCAAATTTGTCCGCAACAACTAATTTTTGGGCGTTTGTTTGTATATCTTGTTCATGTGAATATTTAAAAATTGAAAATATTCCTTCTTTTTCACCGATATCAACAAATTGTTCCTTTTCAGCGCAGCCATAAAGAGCTAGTGCAGATAATAATGATGCCAGATATGTTCGAAATCTCATAATTAGCCATATTCAAACACTATTTATAATATTTACTATATAAAAGTAACAAAAATTCATTTTTGCAAATATCGCATAAAGATAAACACGTGTTCCCATACAGAAACAGCCATTTCAACTAATACAATTATTGCGGTGCCAATAATACCAATAAACAGTAAAGGTCCTTGCATAATTTCCACTGCAAGATCTAAATTATGTTGAACAATACTTGCTAAAAATCCCACCCCCACGACTATAAGCCACGTTATAATCGTCGAATGCATATGTGTTTTTACAAAATGAAAATCTTCCGTAATGGTTTTGTAAGCTCCTTTTGTGTGAAATGTCA
The DNA here is from genome assembly GCA_964405725.1 of uncultured Methanosarcinales archaeon. GTDB lineage: Archaea > Nanobdellota > Nanobdellia > Woesearchaeales > GW2011-AR9 > CAYOOY01. The sequence continues at coordinate 41,092 of CAYOOY010000002.1, forward strand.
TTATAGGATATACATAAAGTAATCTAATACCTGTGTAGACCATATATGTAATTGCTATTGCTACAAACAGATTTAATGCAACTATTGGGTGCTGCGGTAATACAACAAATAACAGGGCCGCAAGTAAACTTAAAGGAACAATAACAATCAACCAACTTGCAACATGAATTTGTAATGTAGTCCAATAATATGTTCGTGCAAATTTCCATGCTACGTTAAGATCCACTTTTCCATTCTTCACAGCATGTGAAATCATTCCATATTTTGCAGTTAAAAAATAATTATCAACGAGCATTACAATCAGTACATAGGAAATTGCCCACCAAATTATTTTCAATGTTAGTGGCTGTCCTGTAACAAGCCAACTCCAAAATCCAGAAAACCGTGCAAATATAACAAATAAAAACAGTTGAAAAGCAAACATAATAATATTAGGAATAAATAATTGTTTGTACGTTTTTACTATGTTCCAACTATCATGAAAACTATTTGATCTGCTTTTCCTCCTCTTTTTTTTTGCCATAACCAAGGAAAGAAGAAGAGTCTTATTAATATTTCTGAAAGGGTACTGCTATTTTGGTTTATTTTTGTGCAAATATAACACAATTACAAATTGAATAAGAACAATAACGTGTACAATGGTACAATAAAGACATATGCTGCGAAGCATCCATTCAGCATAGATGTAGTAGAATAACGAGATAAATCCCGCTGTACTCCAGAATGTCAGATAATTAATCAGTGATGACCTTTGTTTTATTAATTGCGAAAGTAAGCCAAACACAACAAACCAAATAATCCCTAATATGGCTACAGGAATCCCTGCAATTTCAGCATAACTACTTCTATTAACAATTGAACACGAAACACTATCATTAACATCACAAGGGGCATCAGCCAATGGAGTGAAATGATGATATGTCAAATACGTTGATACAACTAAACCAAGTACACTTAATACAATAAGAAAATTAATAAGTTGTTTTTTCTTCATGTTATTCATAATATCATTATATTTAAATACTATTTGGTATTTTATTCCATATGAAAAAATATCTCCTTGTTCTAATACTTATCGGCGCCATATTTTTAATTGCGTGCGAGAAACCAAATCCTAAAATGGATGCGTTTGCCGATTGCCTTACAAATAATAATGTAAAAATGTATGGCGCATATTGGTGTCCTCACTGTATAGATGCCAAAAAATCGTTTGGCAATAGCTTTGAGAGAATAAATTATATTGAGTGTTCTCTTCCAGGAAGAAAAGGCCAAACAGAATTTTGTAAAAAAGCAGGTATTGAAGGCTATCTTACATGGGAAATAAATGGTATTCGCGAAATTGCTGGTCCCGTTTCACATGAAATACTTAGTTCCAAAACTGGCTGTCCTCTTCCTTAGTAATTTCACATGTTCGTGTTGTAATTTTTTTAGAAATGTATGCAATCATTACAATGGTAACAATTAGACCAAGAACACCGATTTCTAACCCTTTGAATGGGAGTATGGAGAAAAATCCTCCTATACTAAATAATCCAACCAAGCCAAGCGCACATGATCCACAGGCAGGAGTAATTATGCTCGCAATAACTCCCACTCCACCGACCGATGCATCAAGTGATACTTGACGCCGAATTAAGAAAATACTCATTGCTAAAAGCAATCCTCCTGAAATAGAAATGAGAATAAGCATCAGCACCGAAAATAGTGACATAGAACTTGTTATTCCAATTAGTAAATAAAACAATAGTGTAAATGAAAACGAATCTCTAAGTAAGGGATAATTGTGAAAAAATACATTAATACCAAAAATAGAAAACATACTTACAGCGCTTAATATCACATATCTTTTATTTGAAAATACTTCTTTTAATGCTTCACGCATGTAATTCATAGTAAAAAGAAAAAAAAGAAAGGTTAAAAACCTATTGTGCCAATTCAGCTTCAATGGCTGCCTGAAATACCTGGAAAGGTTGTGCTCCAGAGATTACTTTGCCATTAATTACGAATCCGGGCGTACCTTGTATTCCTGCTGCACTACCATCTGCAAGGTCTTTTTGAACTTCTGCAGCGTGCGTTCCACTATCAAGACACTTATTGAATGAAGCTGAATTTAGTCCTAAATCCACAGCGTACTTCTTAAATGTTGCAACGCCACCAACTACACCTTTTTCAAAAAGTATATCATGCATTTCCCAGAATTTATTTTGATCTCCTGCACATTCAGCCGCTTCCGCTGCTTTTTGAGCATTAGCATGAAATCCTAGCGGAAAATCTCTAAATACTAATTTTACTTTACCTGTTTTGATATATTGGCTTTCAATTTGCTTTAAAGTTTGACTATAAAATCGTGCACAAAACGGACATTCAAAATCACTAAATTCTACTATTGTCACCGGCGCATCTTTATTTCCTTTAACAGCATCATCATCAACAATAGCTTTCATGTCTACTGTGGGTGCGGGGGGTGCACTTGGCGCACTTGGCGCAGCAGCGCTGGGAGCGTCTCCTCCAGCTGCTTGACCGGCAGTTCCAACTACTCCTAAATTACTTAATTGAAACGCAATAATTACTAAAAGTACTATCTGAACAATAGATGCACCATATAGTTGTCGTAATGCTTTCGTTGCTTTGCCTCCCTTTTGGGACTTTGAGTGAGATCCATGTTCTCTGCGTACTTCTCTATGAACTTTTTGTTCTTCTTTTTGTTCTTTAAATTCAGTATGTTCCATAAAAATTCAACCTCCTTGAAATTATTTTATAAAAATAAGTATCAACTACATATTATACTTTGGGGTCAAAACACAAAACAAAAAAAATGCTAATTCTTACAAATTTCAGTGAATTACCGTTCATACACCAAAAATCAACTTAAATTCAACTTAAGAAATATTGCAAGGGTTTTTCCCTTTTGGCGCCTTGACACTAATCCTTTTTGTTCAAGACCGCTTACTACTTGACTTAATTTTGCCTTTGACATGTCAACTCGTAGGCGCAATGTATTTTGAGTAATTCCTTGCTGTTTTCTTACGGCAGTTATTACTTGCTTTTCAAACTTATCAAGGCCCAAAAGAATCAATGAAAATTTTTCATCTTCAAGTATTTTTGTCTGATGACTTTCTAATCTATTAACTATTGCTTTATCTCCTTGTGAAAAAAATACAAGATATGCACCTAACGCCAAAATAAATCCAAAAAATCCAAACCCAATATTAATTAATGTAATGGATTGTTGAATTGGCTGACATCCTTCATTAGCAAAACAACCTAAACTATTTCCTTTATCTTGTAGATTACTAAAAACAGAAATAAAAATAAAGAGTAATGCCAAGCCAAGCACAAGTAAACTATATCCTATTTTTTTAGATTCCATTTGCTAAGTTTTTTAATTACAGTTAAGCTTATAGTTTAAAAACATTCGTGAACTCAATATAATTATTCTTGATATTGCACTTTATGAAACATGATAAAACATTCTTTGATGTCATCAACAGGCATACATAAATTTATTTTTTCCCGAATATCTCCCGATGTAAGTACCGGATCCAAAATAATATCCGGATTTAAACACATATATTGTGGTAACTTAGGGTAATGACAATCTTCATCAAGTAATTGCAAATCACGTGTAATGTCATTATCGGGATCAATTACTACTTTTCCTTTGATGCGATCAATTAAATATGAATATTGGCCACAGATAATTAAAACACTTGGGATTAAATATGTTTTAATTTCTTGAATTTTTTTTGAAGCAACCAGCGATATTTCCTTTTTACTCATGGCTGGTTTAATTACATAATACATCTCGCCCGCTTTGTCCTTTTTTTCCTTCTTTTCATCACTTTTGCTTTCGTTCTCGGTTTCAGGGGCGCTTTTGGTCAAATTAACATCTCTATATTGTTCTTCTTGAGAAAATGCAAGCATATTTACTGCGTCTCCTCCGTGTAATGATTTTCGTGGCCGTATTTTCACCACTAATGGTCTGTCAACAACACCACAGACCAAAGCAGACCCTATAGGAAGATTTTGTATTTCGTTTTCAGTTTGAGGGGTATACCCTTCTACGCTTCCTGCCAAAGCACGTAAATCATTTGGATTAGTAACTTTCATTATTATTTGAGTAGAGCACTGTGAAAGAATAGTTTTTTGAACTAGTGCAGGCCGTTGGGTAATAACAGCCAATCCTAATCCAAATTTTCTTCCTTCAGAAGAAATCAAGCGTAGTACATCTAAACTTTTTGCTTTCCCAAATCCTTTTTCAGGGCAAAAATTATGTGCTTCTTCAACGATACAAAAAAAGGGAGGTATTTCTCCTCTTTTTCGCGCCAAAAATAAATCATTCAATAATTTATATACAACGACGTCTTGAATAGCGGGCTCCATCCCTCGCAAATTAATAATACTCATTGAGCGAGGGCGTATCAATTCACTAAATGCTGTAGGAGCTTGAGAAAACAACTGTAATTTACGCATATGTGATAAAGCATCCATTATGGGCCACTTTGATGCCGTATTGAGTTCTTGCAATCCCAAAAGAATCGTGTCAAACGAAACTTCGTCCAAATCTTTCATAACTGAAAATAACATTGATTCCTGAGTATTACTCAAATTTACCGGAAGAACTTTCATTAATTGTGAACAGCTCATTTTTTCAGATAATTTTAATGGTGCAATCCCTTCTTTTATGCTAGGATCACCAAATTCTTGTATATACTCGGTATATCCCTTTCCTTTAATGTCCCATCTAGCCATCTCCTCTGCAGAATCAGCACTTGCAAACCGCATACTTGGATATTCGCCATGCGGATCAATAACTAAGAGAGGAATTCCTCTTTGCATAATTTCTTCTAAAAGTACACCAACAGTATACGATTTTCCAGCTCCACTTTTGGCAAGAACACAAAGATGTTTAGTTAATAATTTTTGTAAATCGATATGAACTTTTATGTCTTTTCCTTCAAGCTTTCCTATATACCCTCCTTCAATATCTAACTCAATAATATTTGAAATAAACTCATTCTCTGCTTCCAATATTTCTGATCCGACTTCAAAAGGAGTTCTAATACCTTGTAACCTTCCTTGTTCATCCTTATATCCAATGACACTACATTGTGCTAATAATTGCTCGTTCGTACGAATAAGTTCAACTATTTGTGCAAGAACAAATCCCACTTCCTTATGATGGACCTGAATAAACATAAATTTTTGAGCATTATGTGTAACATTAAATTCAAAATAAGTAGTGGTTACTTTTCCTGTAATTCTTCCTAAAATCACATTATTTTGGAATAAAATATGTATATTAACTTTTGGATGCTCGGGAATAACACAAACCAATTTACATTTGTTTAAACATAATACTTTTAAAGAGAAGAGCGAAAAATATGGTAATGTCTGCTATAATCCTCTTAAACCTAACAAAGAAATTTGATCAGTTATATGCACTTAAAAAAATGTCTCTTTCAATCAATGAAGGAGAATTCTTCGGTTTACTCGGGCCAAATGGTGCAGGTAAAACAACGGCTATAGGTATAATTACCGGACTTGTCAATAAAACAGAAGGTATTGTCACATTATTTGGAAAAGATGTAGTTGAAGAGTATGAAGATGCTCGCGCCCTTGTTGGGTTAGTTCCACAGGAATTTAATTTTGACATTTTTGAAAAAGTAGAAAACATCTTAGATTTTAACGGTGGGTATTTTGGCATGCCTAAATCTCATAGAAAAAAACGAATAAAAGAACTACTCACACAACTAAATTTATGGGACAAAAGAAAATCCGCAGCGAGAACTCTCTCAGGTGGCATGAAACGAAAATTGATGATTGCTCGTGCACTCATGCATAAACCAAAAATTCTTATTTTAGATGAGCCGACTGCAGGAGTTGATGTAGAAACACGCCAAACAATGTGGAAGTATTTACGCAAACTCAATGAACAAGGAACCACCATTTTACTTACAACTCATTATTTAGAAGAAGCAGAAGCTCTTTGTAAACGAATTGCGATTATTAATAAAGGTTCAATTATCAAATTAGATACAACTCCTAATTTATTGAAACTTCATGGTAAAGATGCAAAATTAGAAGAGGTTTTTTTAGAATTAACAAAATGAATAAAATAGCACTTTATACTATCATTCGCCGAGAAGTAGGCAGATTTATGAGAATATGGAGCCAAACGCTCATTCCTTCAATTCTTACCTCATCATTATTTATTATAATATTTGGCTATTCCCTTGGAAGCAGAATTTCAAATATCGAAGGTGTAAGTTACCTAGAATTTATTATTCCTGGTTTGTTGATGATGGGTGTAATCATGTCAGCATACGCTCAATCTTCTTTTTCGTTATTTATTATGAAATTTCAAGGAAGTATTCAAGAACTTCTCTTAGCACCAATTACCTATTGGCAAATTATCATAGGCCAAACAGTTGCGGCATTACTTCGATCACTTCTTGTAGGTGCAGGAATTTTGCTAATAAGTTTAGCATTCACCAATATTCAAGTACATAGTGTATTATTTTTGATACTTTTTGTTGTGCTTACGGCAGCATTATTTTCATTTGCCGGAATTGCAACAGCATTGTGGGCAGAAAATTTTGATAAGATGAATATTTTTTCAGTTTTTTTGATAACTCCACTTACATATTTGGGAGGCGTATTTTATTCCATTTCAATGCTTCCCCCATTGTGGCAAAGCGTTGCAAAATTCAACCCCATTCTCTACATGGTTGATGGATTTAGATATGGATTAATCGGCGTTCATGATATGCCATTAAACCAAAGTTTAATTATTGTTATTTCGTTAACCCTATTATTTTTTGTTATTTGTGTAAGGATGTTTAAGACAGGATATAATATTAGAAGTTAGTTGTGGTACTTACTTTATTAGAAATCAATTATATAATTAATCGTTATCTACTCGCGGAGCTAATATGAAACTAAGCAATAATCTATCTGTTACTTTATACTCTAACTTCATGGGGTAATCTGAATTAAAATATACTGAGACATTGCTTGCTAATTTGCTCCCCGAAATCATTTTTTTAAGATACTCAAGAGAATATTTTGCTTTATACTTCTCATCTCCCTCTACTTTAAGTGAGGTATTTTCATCTGGTTTAATTTCAATGAATGCTTTTGAGAGATCTCCTTCTGCCTTAACCAATAATTGTGTACTATCTCCTAAAAATGTTACTGATTCGGCAACTACACTTACATCTTCAATGGCTTCTGTAAGTAAACTTGAATTTGTATGTACTGCGATAGGAAACTGCAAATCTGGAACTTTTTGCTCTTTATCATCTAAATCTAATGTAGGAATAGAAAATGAACGAGTTGTATTACTTCGCATTTCAATTTTAAGTTTATGATCTTCCGTTGTTTCTAATGTTAGAACATCTTCCGCTTTTGCCCTTCTAAGTATTTGCTTTAGGTTATGTAAGTTAATACTCACAGCTTCCTCGCCACTTACATCATATGTAGTAAAACAGCTGCTAAGAAGTTTAAAGACCACCATGGCCACATTTGCAGGATCCATGGCAATTAATTCAAGCCCATCAACGTTTGCCTTAAATTTTGCTTCACTAACTAGTTCCGAAATTATTGAAATACTATCTTTGAAATATTTTGGTTCTGCTAATACTAATTTCACTGCGAACTCACCTAGAAATTCGAAGAATATTCACTTTATAAACATTGTTGTAATCAAAGATGAATTTAGCCATTTTCAATACATTTATATTTATTATTGACATTCTCTAACTATGGATAATATTGGGGTTTTACTAAAGGAAAAATCTTCTGAACTTTCCGAAAAATTGCGGGGTAGAGAAGAGGGGCCAAGATTACGCTATTTGATCTTAGAAATGATAGGACTAAATAAAAAATTTTATCAACAGTCATTTGAGAACCACAATCGAGAGAATATAACTACTGCAGAAGAGGTAGCTTCCCTTTTTTCTCATTTCCTTACAAACATCAACGACCGCTCAAAATTAATTGCAATTTCTAATCAAATTCAAAAAACACTAGGTGTGGGGTCGATGACTCGACGACGGTTTTTAAAATTAGGTTTATTTGCAGCCGGAATTACACTTTTTCCTAAACTTGCACATTCTTATGATTTATTCCTTAAAAATCAATGGGGAAATATTCCTAAAATTAGTGGTGTAATGGCAGAAAAAGGATGGGTTGTAAGCTCTTCATTAATGAAAGAATGGACAAATAGGTTAGCTCACAACAACCCTTTAACTGCGATACCCAACTTACAATCAGTTGATATCGATTGGGTGTTAACGTACGCAAGAGCAAGGAAAATTTTTAACGAAATTGTAGACCAAAAATTATGGATTAATGAAAGTGCCAAAAAACAAATTCAGAGTATGTTAATTCAGAAACATAAACTCAAACCAACGGAAACAACTTTTGGAGATTTTTCACTTCCCGTAAATGTGTTAGATAAAGATTATATTCAATTTAGGAAAGTTGGTCACTGGTGGCTACCAAAATTGGATGATCTTGGGGCAATGTTTGGCAGGTTTATTCTTCGTGTTGTAGTTCAAGGAAAAGTTATTCCAAAAAAAAGAATCCTTGGCCGAGATAAGTGGACCGTCAATATTGTAAAAGTGGGAGTTTACTTGCGAGATTCAGTTGATTTTAATGGATCGCAATTATTAGCATTTTGGAATTTTAGGGAAAAAAAAGTTGGACTTTCGCCACGTGGAAATAAAGTACTCATTACAGAAAATGATTTTAGAGAATACAGAAAAAATACAGGAAAAGGTGGGGATTTTTTGGTGTTTTCTAACCTTAAGGAAATTTCAACAAACGATTCATTTACTATATCAGATACTTTGGATTCTTAAAAACTAAATCTTTCTCCGTCTTTCATGATATGGGTTTTACCAATCTTGAGTTCATCAGAAAGTTCTTTAATCTTAGTTGCTTTATCAGCTCCAGCATGTGCAGGAATAATATGACGAGGCCGAACTAATTTCAGTAACTCTTTATGATCTTCACGTGCTGCATGTCCCGATGAGTGAATATCACGAAAAATTTGTACACCATGAGAAGATAAATCTGATTCAAGCTTAGCTCTATTATCCTTATTTAACTCAACAGGGATCACCGAGCAACTAAAAACTACAACATCACCTGAAGAAAAATGAAATGGCGTTTCTTTGCGGCTCATTCTTGAAAGAATTGCTTTCGGCTCACCTTGATGTCCCGTACACACAATCAGATATTTATCTTTTCCTTCTTTCATTCTTCGTTCAAAAAAATCATCTTTTATATTTTT
>CAYOOY010000003.1:0-38756 GCA_964405725.1 uncultured Methanosarcinales archaeon
TGGTCTTCTTTTTTTCCACCAATGGCAACTTCGAGCATTCGAGCACGTTTTACACCAGTTGTGGTTTTACCTGGGTTAGATGCAACAAGTAATCTGGCAAATTCAAATTCAGGTAAATTATCTAAAGAATGTTTCTTTTTTGGAATTGTGATGTTTCGAGAAAGATGTTTTGGTAAATTTGGGGCTAATACTGATGCGATTTTTCGCACACCATACATATGTTTACCATATAATGCAAAGCCAACAACATTCATTTCTGGACATTCAATAATTGTGACAGGTAATGAAATTTCTTTATCTTTAGTAAGACTTTTTGCCCTGTTATCAACAGCCATTACATGAGTCATTCCTACTTTATAACAGATAAAACCTAATGCTTTTGCTTGCTTTTCATCCGCCCAACTACGTACGCGAACAAATGAATGCTTAGACCTAGATCTAGGCCAGAACTGCATTGATCCTCTACGAGGGTGATGTCTCTTTACCATTTTGTATTAATCGCCTCTACCGGTTCACATCAAAGAAACACTCTGATGTTCGCCTTCTCAGGCATGTTCGCAAGATTCACTTAATTGGTCACGCCAATCAGTCTGAAAGTTGCGTAAGTTGGCTTGGGACGTGGATTGTTTATAAAGGTTTCTGAAATAAAGAATGTATTGAAGATGAAATGTCAAATTACGTATGTAGAATAAAGAAAAGCACAAATGACTAACATCCCTGATATTCTTCAATCTTATACTGATGCGTTTCTACTTTTCCTCGTGGTTTTGCATTAAATTGAGAAGATTTCAATATTCGTGAGAGTGTAGAAGTATAGTTTCCTTCTAATATTACTCTGTTACGCGCAGTTGTTGTATTAATATCATGAACTCTGTGATGAACAGGTTTAGCATTTCGCATAATGATTTCCATTACAAGGTCCGATTCTGAATTTTTTTTAGTAACTTTTAATCCATTTGCACCAGAGTCTCTAAAATCATATCCTCTACCAAACATTGGAGATTCACGAACATACATATCACTCTCATTTCTTGAATTATGCATAAATCGCACTTCAAATTCTCGATTTTGATCTTTAAATGTACGCTCATACAAAACTTGAGTAAGTACTACTTTCCCTTTATCGGTATACTCATTAATAAATTTGGTATCATAATTTTTCTTTAGAACATCTATGACACTTTCAATATTATCTCTGCACGTCTCTTTTCCCTGAGCAAGCGTAGGATATTTTAGTGTTAACGCAGTAAACATTCCAATTTGAAGAAAAGTCCTTCGATCCATTAACATAATTGAGATGATGCAAATATTAAAAACCTTTTGGCTAAAATTATAAAAATTATCTCTCTTGCACTTTTCTGATCATTGATTCCAATTCGCTATCTTCTTTTGTGACATCATCATGGCCAGAACCTAAGAAATCCATTTTAACCCAATTTTTCTTTCCACACAAACAATCAAATGATTTGTAATGCTGATCAGCAGAATCACCAAATGTAGACCCAAACAATGTTGGATCAAAGTCCATTAGACAATATTCACATCTACCCTCTTTTAGATGTTCCGGAAGATCACCCATGGACGTGTAGTTTTTGCAATAAGGTTTATATAACTTACGACTCAGTAGATGTGTTATGTATATATTCAAACATATTATTAACACGTTTACTGTAGGGAAAAATTTCAATCTTAAGCCCGGCACTGTAAAAAAACCTAGCAAGTTACCAGCAAAAGCAATCCCTCACATTCTTGAACAATTAAAGGATCCCAAATATTATGAACAATTTTATACAAAAAACATTGAATTAACTCAAAAAAAAATAAAAGAAGATATAAATCAAGATAACTTAATTATACAAACCATTTCAGCAATTTCTGAAATTGATAAAGTTACAAATATTCTAAGTAAACGATTACGTGAATGGTATTCATTATACTATCCTGAATTATCACAGGAATTTAGAGATCACGAGCAATATGCAGAATTAGTTATCTCAAAAAAGAAAAAAGTTTCAACGATGGGTGCTGATTTATTAAAAAAAGATGTAGAAGTAATAGAGCAGTTGGCATCACAACTAAGCGCATTATTTAATCAACGAAAATCATTAGAAGAATACCTTGGATCAATAATGAAATCATATTGTCCAAACTTAGTTTCGCTTGCAGGAGTTACAATTGCTGCTAAATTAATTAATCTAGCAAAAGGACTGAGACGAATGGCACTTCTTCCTGCATCAACAATTCAATTACTTGGAGCTGAGAAAGCATTATTTCGTCATATCAAATCAGGAGCACGTTCTCCAAAACATGGGATTATTATTCATCATCCGCTTGTGCAAAATGCAGGCAGAGATAAAGGCAAGGCGGCACGTATGCTTGCAGACAAATTAGTATTATGTGCTAGATTAGATTACTTTAAAGGAGAATTTATGGCAGAAATGTATAGAAAAGATTTAGAGGAAAAGTTAGGATGAGCGAAGAAATGGTACATATTGTTAATGATAATGATGAAGTAATAGATACTGTTCCTAGATCTGTCATGAGGAAAGAAAATTTACAAAGGCGTGTTGTACGAATTTTGTTATTTAATTCGAAGGGAGAATTATTTATTCATCAAAGAACACAAAACAAAGATTATTTCCCTGGATTGTATGATACTTCAATTGCAGGAGTAGTTACTACCGTAGACTGCGATAAAGAAGCCCAAAGAGAAATGAATGAGGAAGTTGGACTACTAAATCCTAAACTTGAATTCCTATTTAAATTTCATAATACAGAGGAAAAATACTTTTGTAAAGTGTATAAATGTGTTTCAGATGAACCATTAACGTTGCAAGAAGAAGAAATTGTTTTTGGAAAATTTATACCCATTGAAGAAATTAAAGAACTTATGAAGAAAGAAAAATTTCATCCCAGAGGATTGGATGTATGGGAGAGGTATTTTAACAATGAAACCACATAAACTCTTTCATATATTTACGGACAAAAAGCGAATCTACACCAAATCATTACTTCCAGGCACAACTCATTTCGAAGAACATACAAAAGGAGAATATAGGGAATTTGATCCACGAAGATCAAAACTTGCTGCAGCAATTGCCAAAGGAGCAACCAACATTGGCTTTCGTGAAAATGATGTAGTATTATATCTAGGATCCTCACATGGATATACATGTTCATTTGTCTCAGACATAATTGATAAAGGACTTATCTTTGCAATTGATCCAGCACCACGTGTTATGCGTGATTTAGTATTCTTAGCAAAACTGCGAAAAAATATTGTACCTATTCTTGCAGATGCAAATCATCCAAAAGAATACGTTGACAAGATTTGCCAGGTAGATGTGGTATTTCAAGATGTAGCACAACGAAATCAATCTGCGATATTTATGAAAAACTGTGATATGTTTCTTAAATCTGGTGGCTACGGTCTTTTGGCAGTAAAATCAAAAAGTATTGATATAAAACGAAAACCAAAAGACATTTTTAATGAAATTCGTAAAGAACTTGAACAAAAATATACAGTAATTGATTTTAAAATCTTAGATCCCTTTGAAAAAGATCATTGCATGATCATCATAAAAAAGCAATGATATTTAAATTCTGAAATATTTCATCTTACATGTCCCTTGCACATGAAGCATCATACTTGTACAGATATTCTAAAGAATTACGTTCTTTAAACAAGGATATTAAGAAAGTTGCAAAGAAAGTAGAGAAGCATAGATCAAAACATGCAAAAGCAAAAGAAGAACATAAATCAAAACATTACGTAAGACATCAAAAGCAAGCAAAAAAGTTACATCACCTTGTAGCAGAGCACAAAACAATAGTAAGAAAATTAAATGTACACCTAAGAAATTTTCATTTAACCCTCAAAAAGAACAAAATTTAATCTTCTACATGAATAATATTTACCGGACACACATCAGCTGCTTCTTGATGTTGCGCTTTATCTTCATCCGCAATTTCTTTTTCAAAATGATCATCAACTTCTGTTGCATCTTTTAATTGCGCGATTCCTTCATCATCCATATACCATTTATCTGGATCAACTGCTGCGCAACCACCGCACCGTATACAATCTTGTTTGTAATGCACCACTTTTGCCATAAAACAAGGACATTTTGAGTATTTATAAGAGTTATGATATCTAATCTCTGTGTTTAAGCATCCATGATTTTGCAAAACACTTAAATAACTATAATTCTTTCCTAACGATATGAAAAGAGGAGTAGTGATTGCTTTAGTATGCGCCATGCTACTTCTGACTTCTTGCGGACAACAAGATAATAGACAAAATACACCACAAGATGATGCTGCACGTTTGCAAATATTGAAAACAGGAGTACAAGGAGTACAAACACGTATTTTGCCAAATTATCTCCCACCAATTATTTATGATTCTAACCCAATAACAATGGCAGTTGAAGTATATAACAAGGGTAATTATCCTTTGCAGCCACAAGATTGTTATGTAAAAGTAATGGGATTCGATCCAAACATAATACGAGGTAGTTTTAATCGAATAGCTCCATGTTCAGAAGGACAGGGAACATTAGATGGACGTGAATTATATAATGTAGAAGGTACATTTAACCATATTGAGTTTGATTCAACTGATATAACTCTGCCACAAGGCCTTCGTGAACACAGTCCCACACTTAATATTTTAACCTGCTATAATTATGAGACTGTGGCGCAAAATGATGTGTGCTTAGATCCACTTTTCTATGATATAACACCTGAACAAAAAGCATGTATCCCACAAGATATTGGTATGGCTGGCGGCCAAGGGGGCCCAGTAGGCGTTGATTTCATTGGCGTTGATATGATTGGTGGAAAAGCAATTTTTGAAATAAATGTACGAAATTATGGAAGTGGTAGAGTATTAAGCCCAAATACCGATATTCGAACATGTGGAACAGGCGGACTTACAGTACAAGATTTTAACAGAGTACAATATTCAGTTTCACTTCCTGGCGGAAATGTGCCAGATTGTAAACCTCGCGATGGATTTGTCCGCATGAATAATGGTTTGGGAAAAATTCTGTGCACTGCGCAAATACCATCTGGCTCTGCGTACAAAACGCCAATTACAATTGATTTAGATTACGGATATATAGAATCATTACAACAACCAATTAGAATAGTACAAACACCGAGGTAAATAAAATGAAGAAATTAATACTATTACTTGCACTAACGTGTCTTTTTATAGTTGGATGTGGTGATACAGAAACATCAACTGCATCTTCCGGTAAAGCATACATTGGTGGTGATGCTGGAGTTACAGCCGCATTTGAGCAATTTGCAACAAAAGAAGGAGATTTATATACAATTTATGACTCTCAAACATTTCCTCTTGAAGTTACAATTCATAATAAAGGAGAGTATAAATTAAAACCAAAGGATGTGAAAGTAAAAATCATTGGCGTTTCAGAGGATGAATTTTCTGGGATTGCAAAGTGGGAAAAAACAAACACGCAAGATGTTGATAAGATTTCTGAACTTAACAAGGAAGGAGGACAAGAAACAATAAGCTTTTCCTCGGATGTGAAATATGCAAGTAAAGTAACAGGCTTGCTTGATCGTACATTTTTTGCAACAGTTGATTACAATTACGAAACGTATGTGCTTGTACCTGAAGTATGCCTAAAAGAAAATTTAGCAGATAAGAAAGTATGTGAAGTTAAAGAAGCAAAGGACGTAGAATCTTCTTCAGGACCAGTAACCGTCACAGCAGTTCAAGAAGACACAGCAGGTAAAGGAGTTATCGCTCTTAAGTTATCTGTTAAAAAAACTGGTGAAGGGATAGTAACACTTCAAGGTACAGAATTTAAGCCAACACAAGATAAAATTGCGTTCACCCTAAATGACCCAGCTTGGAAATGTACCTCTTCAGGAAAAGAAAATGAAGCACGTTTACTTAACAATGAAGCGGAAATCGTATGTAAACTTAAAGATCCATTAAAGAAAGATACATTAGCGATAAAGCAAGTTAAGATGACTCTTAAGTATACGTATCGAGATACAATTGAAGAAAAGATTCGAATTAAGCAAACAGACGAATAGCTATATTAATTTATTTTTTTCTATTAATTCTTTTATTTTTGTATACATATATTCATATCCTTTAGAATTCGGATGAAGACCATCAGCTAACATTGATTGAAAGTGTTCTTGAGACATTACAGTATTAATATCTAAAAATAGTACATTTGCAAGTTCACACTCTTCACGCATGATAGTATTGTATTGCATGATTGTAACATTTGTAAAAACAGTATCTTCATATGAATATGTTATTGTTTCATCAACAGGAGGCAAACCAATAAACGCTAGAGCAGTTTTGTACGATTTTGCTTTTGAGATTAATTTTTTTATATTAGAGCGATACAGATTTCCATCAACTTTGTGAACTTTTGAAGGATTCTCTATTTTGCTATCATTAGTACCAATTGAAATAAGAGTTAGGTATGAACTAGGCCGAGAAAAAATAATTCTTGATTTTGCTTCACTTTCAAATCTCTCAAGAAGATCAGTAGATGTGTTACCACAAATTCCTAAATTATACACAACATTAAATTTATCTCTTCGCTCAAAGCTCTCTTTAAGCCGTCCAACCCAACCAACATTAGGTAATTCACCACGACCCCACGTTATGCTATCTCCAAAGCAAAGTATTCCTCTCATGAGTTTACCACCACAATAAATGCCAAGAAACTCTCAAGCTGAATATATTCATCACTTCCTTCAACCATTCTAAATTCAATTTCTCCACATTTATCAATTAGCTCCACCTTTTTTCGATCAGCAAGATCAAGATTCCAAATTTCTTTTTGAATTTGTCTAATAATATCAAATCCAGATAAGCCATATTCAAGCATAACGTTCAATAATTTCTTTCGTGACTCAGAAAATTTTGTAGAGACGGCTAAAGATAATATTTCTCTTATTTCATCTGGTTTTGCTACTGAAGCCATAGAAAAAATTAATTCAGGCGTAATCTCTTTACTAATAACTGCGCAACTTTGCATGACATTCTCAAGTCGTCTACAATCTCCATTTGTAACTTCAAAAAGAGCATCTTTTACTTCCTCAGATATATTCAATCCTTCTTCTAAAGCTACTTTATCAATTACTTTGAATATTTCTTCTTTTGGTAATGGCTTAAATCGAAACACTGCACATCTACTTTGAATTGGATCAATTATTTTAGAAGAATAATTGCATGATAAAATAAATCTACATGTTCGCGTATAATTCTCCATAGTACGCCTAAGAGCCTGCTGTGCTTCTTTTGTAAGAGCATCACTCTCATCTAAATAAATTAGTTTGAATGGAACATCGCCTAAAGCGCGTGTACGTGCAAAGTCTTTTACTTTTACTCTAACAACATCTATTCCACGCTCATCTGATGCATTCAATTCAAGTGTGTTCTGTCTCCAACTCTCACCAAATAGCTGTTTTGCAATAACTAATGCTAACGTTGTTTTTCCAACACCTGCTGGACCTGAGAAGAGTAAATGAGGCATTTCAGATGATTTAACGAAAGCCTGTACCTTTTGTACAATATCGATTTGTCCACGCACATCTTCAAATGTTTGCGGTCGATATTTCTCAGTCCATATAGAAGATGTCATACCAATTTGATGAGATACCATATTTATAAGGTTTTCCACTCCTAAACAACATAAAAAACAACTGCCCTTGCTGCGTCAAGTAACTCATTTACAGAAATGCCAAATATGAATACCATTACAAGCACAACAATAAGCAACACCGTTAGTACTTTAGAGAGATATGTGACAATTCGGCCAAAGAACGCTAAAATAATGATCAGAATCATTACATAAATAACTGTGCTTACATCCATGTACAAAATCAAGAGAATCTACTTTTTAATGATTTCTATACCAGGAACCAAACTTTACTTTTGTTCTATTACGAGAAAGAGTACAAGTATAATCAAGTAACCCAGGTAATACCTTTTCTTCTAATAATCTACATTGTTTAGAGTCATCAAAAAATGATTTGCACGGAATTTGTTTAACTGTGTCGCCATTTTTTTGAACCAAAATGTAAATACTTGGTTTAGAATCTCGATCCGCATTTGGAAATACAAATGATATGGGTCTTATTGTAGGTGCACGTTTATATGAAATTGCCAAAGAATGCGAATACGTACGCCCGTTGTGTTGATATACGCATTTTGGATGGCGAACATCTCTTGCTTCAAGAGTTATGTGGCCAGTTGCGTGAATAGATGAACTAATTTGATATACCGGGCATGGACCAGCTAATCTTTGTTTTCCACTAACATATGTAAAATTATATGTCCACCATGATTTGCCAAATTGATCTAAAGGTTCACACGAAACAATATCAGGTTTTTCAATCACTGGTTTTGGTTGTGGTACACTACACGAAATCAATAAAGCAGCAAGGCCCGTAAGAATGTTTCTCATACTATTTCACAAAATGTTTTAGTTAAAAAGGTTGTGACTTATTGCTTCGTATACACCGTTCTTGTAGGAAATGGAATGTTAATATTTGCTTTGCCTAGTGCATTATAAATTTGTTCAGTGGCCTCTATCTTATGAGAAAATGCTTCATTCCAATTCTCAACCCAAAATGATGCCTTAAATTGCAAAGCTGAGTCTCCCATTTCAAAAAATATTACTGAAGGTTCAGGATCTTTCATAACACCTTTCATTTTACGTATTGCCTCAAGAACAACTTTACGCACTTGTGCTACATCAGAGCCATATTCAACCCCAAACAAAACAGATGTACGTACTTTTGGTGAAGGGCGGGTATAATTCTGTACACGAGAATTTGCTAAGTACCCATTAGGGATATAGATTATTTCGTTATCAAATGTAATTAATTTTGTTGAGCGAAGACCAATATCATGAATAGTACCTACTTCACCAGATTCTAATTTTATTTTATCGCCCTTTTGAAAGGTCTTATCTAAAATTAATGTAACTCCACCAAAGATATTTTTTAATGAATCTTGAAGGGCCATACCAAGTACCAATCCACTAACGCCAACTCCAGCTAAATATGGAGTAATATCAACACCCCAAATATCAAGTATCCACATTCCTGCAACTATAACAGCTATGACTTTGCTTGATTTATAGACCATAGGAAGCAATACTTCATCAATATTTGTTTTTGTTTTTTTAGCAAATTCATGTCCCCAACTTTCTAAAAAGGCATCTAATGTCCTAGAAATAATTAATATGAACACAATAGCAAGAGCCGTATGCACAATGTTACTTACAGTACTTCCACTCCAAATTTGTTGCAATGCTAACTTTACTCCATACAATAAAACCAAATAAAAAATAGGTCCTTTGGTATATTCCATAAGTAAATCATCAAATTTTGTTTTTGTTTTTTTAGCAATACTATCAAGATACTTCTTAAAAATAAATAAAACTAATTTAGCTAAAATTGCAAATACAACAATTATGGCTAACGCCAATAAATATTTATTTGTCAACTTAGCAAAAGCAAGTCCTTGTTGAACATACGCCAAAATTTGTGCTTCCATTATGATGCCTGCGGAAAGAGTTTCTTAATCATAAATACACGAATCGAACTAAGTAAGATCGTTCCCGTAATTACCATGAAGACGACTTTTACGATAAACTCAGCTTGAGGAACTCCTGCCTCAAGTGCAAGTTGCGCAATTGCCGCCGCCGCTAATCCTCGTGCAAATATTGCATTTATTAACTTTTTCTGGTCTGCAGGATACTTTCCAACAACCACAAAGGAACTCATTCGTGAGAAGAGTATTATAACTGAGAGAATTGCCCCAACAATAATTGCCTTGATATCTGAAAAATCAAGTAACAACCCTATGTATACAAAAAATAATACTTTAAGAAAAAATGAAATCTGATGATAAAAATACTGCTCACTATGGGTTGTTACATTAACACCGCCCTTTGCTTTTGCCTTACGTCCCTTTTTCTTTTTAGACGTACGACTAACAATTCCTTCCAATATTGCTGTAAGTTGTTTAGAATTCTTAAGCATCAAACCGAAGAATAATGTTGCAATTGCACCATTTCCACCCAAAAATTCAGTTAAGACGTATAAAAAAATAAGGTATGCAATTACCATAATATAATTATGTTCTTTGAATACTTTTATTGATAGAACAATCCACAATACCCCTGCTAAAACTCCAATTAAACCAGCAATTGCAAATAATGAAACTAATTGTGTTGCAACCGCTTTTGCAGCAATGTTACCAAACTCCATTATTTCCATAATTGTTAATGAAAATACAATACAAAAGACATCAGTTAATGCAGATTCAAGTGCAAGCAATGAATATAATTTTTTAGGGATATTCATTTGACCAAGAACTGGAATTACAAACGCTGATGAAACTCCTCCTAGGATAAAACCAACAAGAAGAGCAAGCATCCATGGAAACCCAACAAATAACATTACAACCATTATAAGAATAGATGAGACAAAAAAACTAAACGAAGTTAAAAAAAAACTATGGGAAAATTCTTTGACTAACGATGTTAAATCAATGTTAAATGCACCATCAAAGAGCAAAAACAGAAGCGTAAACGTTGTAAACACTGGCGCTAAAGTTTGAAGAGTTGCTGGATCTACATACTTAATACCAAATGGACCAAGAGCAAATCCAAAAACAATCAAAAAGACAACATCAGGAATACCAAACTTGCGAAATAAAAATTCTGCAAAGAACCCAAAAAATAAAATGATACTAATAACCAGCAAAATAAGTATAACATCCATCGTAATTAGAACAGTAATACTTGTTTAAATATCTTGCGTTTCTATCCAGCTACATGTAATAGACCAGGCAAGTCATCATGAGATCCTTGAACATACCTAAATTGAATAAGATCTTGATAATACTTCTCAAAATTACGCATCTTCACTCTCTTCTCCAACACCACTACTTGGTACAGCATTTCGCGAAATGATAATGATATCTCCACACGCTTTGACAAGCTGATGAGGAACAATTACACCCTTAGCACTCCCAAGAACTCTACTTAGAAAAGAATTTTTTGTCGATTTAATTTTCCAGCCAGAAATTTTATTTCCCTGAACTATACTATCCTCAACATCACCAAAATAATCACCAGAATCTGTAAACACCTTTAAATCGTACGTATCCGAAACTCGTTTCATCTTAAGCATAAGACCACCTCACACAATAAACAAAACAAATTCTATTTAAATACTTTTCTGTCTTGGAAAGCTTCTTACGAAATACTTAAAACCAGCCAATACTCCTATAATGAAATGAACCTCACAATCATTGGAACCTCGCATATTGCAAAGCAGAGTATCAAAGAGATTCAAACACACATTAAAGCCAATATGCCTGATATCATAGCTGTAGAGTTAGATGTTGGAAGAGCAAAATCCCTATTTGAACAAAAAAAATCATCACTTTCTCTTTCATTAATCCCCATAATTGGGCTAAAAGGATTCTTATTTGCAGCAATTGGTAAAATTGTGCAGCAAAAATTGGGCAATGCCGTTGGCGTCTCGCCCGGTGAAGACATGAAAACAGCAATAATAGAAGCTAAAAAACATAAATTGAAAATAGCATTAATTGATCAGCCGATTCAAATAACATTACGTAATTTCTCAAAAGCTCTTACTTGGAAAGAGAGATTTCGCTTTCTAGGAGATATAATTACAGGCATATTCACAAAAAATAAAGGATTAAAGAAATATGGTCTAGATAACTTTGATTTACGTAAAGTTCCTGCAGATAAAGCAATCAAAACTATGATGAAATACTTAGAAGACCGATACCCATCTATTTACAA
Organism: uncultured Methanosarcinales archaeon; assembly: GCA_964405725.1. GTDB lineage: Archaea > Nanobdellota > Nanobdellia > Woesearchaeales > GW2011-AR9 > CAYOOY01. The sequence goes on from CAYOOY010000003.1 coordinate 11,853, forward strand.
GGTTCTTGTTGCAGATCGAAATCGCTATATGGTACGTCAATTAGTTGGACTCATGTGTAAACATCCAGATAAAAAGATTCTTGCCGTTGTTGGCGCAGGCCATAAGAGTGGCATGGAGAAATTGTTACTGAAGATTGATGTTGTTAGATAACTCCAATTCTCACCCAAAATCCTTATAAAAAACACAGTAAATTACCTAATTGGTAGCAGTGGCAGGAAGCTGACGGTAACATATGTTGCTGTGGAAAGTCCGCCCACCGTGAAAGACCACTTGCAAAAGAGGGGGAAATCCCCTGGCTCTGGCTCAGAGACGACACGTCCTATGGATTATGGAATGACACATCATGACATATGAAGCTTAAATGCCTCGTTTGTAACATGTCGACGTCTCCATAGGGATCGATGAAACGGCGAAACCTGGTTGGTGCAAGTCGTAGACGCTTAGTAGAATGCTTCCGTGGGTTGCTCGACACTCAAAAGGAATCCTCCTTTTGGTGCCACAAATAAACTTTTGTTTATTTGTTGGTTACGAAACCCAACAGAAGGCGGCTTACGTCACTCTACCAAACTTTTTTAAATACAGCACACTAACAAACAAAAATGGCAAAAGATAACAAAGTTCGCATGCCAATGGGTCAAGGTGGACTCATTCGGTCATTTGATGAAAAAACATCTAACTTCGAAATTTCTCCAGGAGGAATTATCGTAATGTGTATGGCGGTAATGGCAATTGTAATAGTTCTCCATTTCGTAGGTGCATAAGATGTTTCCAGGTATGAATCCTCGTCAATTGCAAAAAGCAATGAAACAAATGGGTATCAAGCAAGAAGATATCGACGCTACGCAAGTTATAATCACAACTGCCACTTCTAAAATTATTATCGATAACCCAAGTGTTGCTAAAGTAAATGCTATGGGCCAGGAATCATTTCAAATATCTGGATCGATTCGTGAAGAAGCGTTATCAACAACTCCGGATATATCAAAAGAAGATGTTGAAACCGTCATGAATCAAGCAAACGTTGATGAAGAAACGGCAACAAAAGCAATCGAAGAAGCTAAGGGTGATTTAGCTCAAGCAATTCTTTCCCTTCATGAATAGTGCAATACGCCAATATCAAGCAGCACGGCATATTCTTACCGTTACCTACCCTGCTGTAAAGGAACCTAAATTATTAGTAGCTGTTCTTTCAAGCATTTATGGAAGTCTCATTGATGCAACAGAAGCAAAAATACAAGAAGTGCCTAAATCATTGAAAGAATTACTCCCTCATATCTCACCTGAGCACCACAGCGTAGTATGTCAGATTGAGCAACTCGTAAAAGCACATAAAGAAAGTCCAGTGACATTTCCAAGATCCGATAAATTTGTCATATGCAGCAACAAATTCGACATGCAATATATAACAATTCCAGACTTACACAAATTCTTAGAAATAAATGCACAAATACTCTCAAAACTAAATACTGTAAATTCATCCCATTTAAATAGAAAAGAATAAAAAGACTAGCCCACTCCTAAGTACCCCGCATGAATGATTACTTAATTGAGGCACGTGAAGAACTAAAACGTCTAGAACATATTATCTATGTTAGTTTGAAGTATACACGAACAGTTGACGTTATTCTAAATGCACTGAATCGTTGCGTGAGCACATTTGACCTAACTATTGAAGGCTATTTACAAAAAGCAGTAGAAGAAGGTAAAATGAGTTCAATCCCAAAAAGCCCTGCTTTGTGTGCTCGCAGATTGCAGGAGCTCTATCCGGATGACGAAAAACTTCATCATTATCTAAAATATTATCATTTTCTTAAAACAATTCTCAAAAAGCCCCATGTTCGCAGGCAAGAATTTAGGCGTCATGTAACATTAATTGTGGAACTTGACAAACATACAGCTGAGATTTGCATTGATAACTTGGGAAATGCAGAACGATTTCTACATCAATTTTTCAGATATGCGTGGGAAACACTTGTCGGCAAAATCGAAGAAGACGAATATGCATAAGCATCAATAACAACAAAAAGATTATATACCCGCACATTCTACCAAATCTATGACAAAATTTGTCGCCTGTGTATCAGGAAAAGGAGGTGTAGGAAAAACAACAACGGCGCTTAACGTTGGTCAAGCTCTTGCTTCGCTTGATAAACAAGTAGTGGTGCTTGATGCTAACTTAGTAACCCCAAATATCGCTCTTAATTTAGGATATGTTAATCCTGAAGGCACTTTGAATAAATTTCTTCGTAAAGAAAAATCATTAAAAGAAATTATGTATCTTCACCCAAGTGGCATTTCTGTAATTCCTGCTTCACCTTCATATGCAGAATTTCAAAATACAAACCCACAAAAGATAAGTAAAATATTTGAACATTTAGACAATGTAGCAGATTACGTTATAGTTGATTCACCTTCTGGTTTAGGATATGAAGTAAGTGAAATTTTAAGACACTGTGATGAGATACTTGTGGTTATTAATCCACAATTAAGTTCAGTAATGGATGCACTTAAAACAATAAGGCTGGCACAAACACATGGAGCAACAGTTTCAGGTATAGTTCTAAACAAAACATCGTATCTCAAAAAATATGAAATGAAAGCCGAAGAAATTGAAGAAATATTAGGTCACCAAATAATAGCCCAAATTAGAGATAATAGAAAAATGAAGAAAGCTGCACATCATAAGATGCCAGTACATCATCTTTATCCACAATCACATTCAGCCAAGCAATTTAAAAACATTGCTCGTTATGTAAGTCATGAAGATGGACACAACTAAATTACAACAAAAGGGATGGGACGATAAGGAAATAAAGCAAGCAGAAGCTATTCTCAAACAAAGTACACATCACGATAAATTTTTTGCAAAAATAATTTTGTGGAGTGCTCTTCTTGTAATTGTTGTAGGAAACATATTGGTATCTGTCGTATTTATTCCTTTTATTCAATTCTTTCCAAGTTGGGTCCTATACACTCTTTTAGTATTATTAGGATTAACAATCGGATTTCTATATAATTTTCTTATTACAGATATTGGACATCTTGAAAGTAAACACCACATTGCAGCAAGTGTTGTTGTACCAATTGCTGCGTTTATTAATTTTGGATTAGTATTTTTTGCAATTACACAACTATATGAAAAAACAGCACATAACCCAATACTTATCGCGATATCATATACTGTGGCTTTTATTCTACCAATGATTGGACGAGCAATCTATATTAAGAGCCATACCCAATCAGTATCACGCCAAAAATAATTCCAATTACACCATACCATTTCCAAATATTCATTTTTTCTCCCAAATATTTTACTGAAAGAAGTGATGTCCATAAATACACGGTCGAAACAAAAGGATAAATTACACTTAAACTCTCATTACGTAATGCAACAATATAAAACACTGTACTTAGAGCATATAATCCAAAACCAAACCACATAAACGAAGGTTTAAGTAAACCTAAAATCCCATATTTCTTATTAGATTCTTTTTTTACAATAAGTGCAGCAACTGAACCAATAAATGCACCAAATACAACTAACCCAATGGAAATTAATGAAACCATTATGCAGCAACCCCACTTTTAGAAGTACCAAACCCAATCACACTTACTGATAATATGATAATAGTAACACCTGACCATTTCCAGATATTCATCACATCCCCAAACAAAAACATTGAGAGTAAACTGACCCACACGTAACTGGTTGCAATTATTGGATATAATACAGATAATTCTCCAAAACGAAATGCCTTAATCATTAAAAGTGCGCCTAACCTATACGAAACAAATCCTAAAATAAAAGGAATATTCAAAAATGTGAGTGGTATTGAAAAATCAATAGATTGCAATCCATATTTCCACAACACTTGCCCAAGAGAAGTAAAAACTGTGCATATAACCATAAGTAATATTGCGTAATGCTGTTTTTTTATCATTTCTTTTTAACTTCTTTTTTACTTATTAAGTAATTTCTCAATTACTGCAGCATATGCTGGACGCGCAATAAGAACACCAATCGAAATACCAGCAATAGTTGTAAGGGCAAAGCCTTTCAATAGTCCTGCTCCTGCCCAAAATAACACAATCATACCAACAAGAGTTGTTAAATAAGCTCCAATAACAATAAACATTGCATTTTTGATTCTAATTTTCCAATCGCTAATATGTTCACCACGTAAAATTTCATCCGTAATAATAATTAAATGATCAACTCCTGTTCCCACAACAATTAAAATTCCTGCAATACCTGCTAAATCAAGTTGCCATTTAAATTGCGACGCAAATCCTAATATTAATACTAGTTCAGCCAGCAACGTAAGAACCATTGGAACAACAATTTTTAATTTACGGTATCTTGCACCAACTACACAAATCACTGCAAGAATTACTAATGCTCCTACAAGTAATATGTTATCCAAAAATTGTGCACCTAATGTTGGAGAGATGGTATCTAATTTTGCAATATCAAGTTTTACCGGTAAACTTCCAGTTTTAATAATTGTTTGCAATTTATTCATATTAGCAAGAGCATTTATACGAGCATCTTCCATAGTAATGCCAACACCTGATCCCGTAATTTGAAATTGCGTTTCTTCACGACCCTTCAGTCCTTGCGCAATACGTAAACGATCAACTTCGCCATCATCTAAAAATAACACCAACTCCTCAGATAAATATCCATCAGGCTCAACACTTAGACTTCTGGTTGCTACTGCATGTTTTTTAGCCGCATCGGGACTAAGTGTTATGCTAAAGAAAAATGCACACGCTGATCCATCTGCTGAATCACTGCATCCACGTTGAGGATCAATCCCTGCACAATTAGCACTTCTACATACATACGTAATATCTTTTTTACCACCGGAAAATACCACTTCATTTGCAATTTTTGCTTCAAATTTTCCTTGCTTTGCTAATAACTCTTTTACTTCTTCTTCTGTGACGCCTGCAATTTCAATTAAAATAAAATCTTTTCCAGACAAATCCGCAGCAGGACGAATGATTACATCACTAAGTCCATATACATTTAATCTCTCACGCAAATTATCAATTGTTAATTGTAAATCATCTTCAGACACTGCCTTTTGTGGTTCAAGCAACACACGCGTTCCACCTTCCAAATCTAATCCCTTCCGAATATTGGATGAAGGTGCTTTGTAAATTCGTAATCCTAAATCAATATTGGATTCATCAGCAGGCGTAAAAAGGGTATATGTCTGAAAGGTCGTTTTAATAGTCGCAGTCGAATTTGGAAGGAGTGCATTTTGCTCAGAAAAATAATCTTCAACTGAATTTATAGTCTTGCCATTGATTGATAATAACCTTTCTTTTTGAAGAGGAGTACTTTGTGGATTTGGGTTTTCAAACCCCGCTTTTGATGCAGAAGAATTTGGAACTACACTTCTAAGAGCAACACCTTCTGCAGACCAATTTGCTGGATCTAATGAAAATATTGAGACTACAGAAAAAATCATGAATATAAGTAGCATAACTACTTTCCAATTTTTTAATATATCTGGATATTTCATGTGTGTTTACCTTTTTTTTCTAAATACCAACGTAGAATTCCTACGTTTTGAATCCATGTCATAACTAAGTCGACAAGCAATCCGATGAATAAAATAAGCATTATTTGTTTTACAACTTCACTTTGCACCATAAATAACGCAACAAGAAGAGCAATGAGAGTTGTGAACGTCATCGTAAGTCCGGTAGTCATAGCACCGAAAATTCTCTCCATAACAGTCCCTTCACGGCGTTTAAGAACTCGAGTGCTAAGTAAAATGTCCGTATCAACACTATATCCAATTAGCATTAAAAATGCAGCAATTCCTGCTGAACTAAGTTTCATACCAGTTAGATTAAATATTGAAAGTGTCACAATAATATCTGATAATGCAGCAAGCATCACTGCCAAACTTGGTGCAATACTTCTAAAATAAAAAAACACAACGCATCCCATTAATGCGAATGCAACTAACAGAGCAATGAATGTTTGTTTAAAAAAACTCTCTCCAAGAGAGGCCCCCATAATTTCAACACTCATTTGACCAGGTTTAGTGTTAGTAAGAATTGTTAATTCCTTAACAATAGAGCCAATTTTAGATTCCTCTTGAACATTCGAATCTACAGAAATACTTGAAATCGTTCCACCACCCGTAAGAGTTCTTAGGGAAATTTCGTACGAAGGAAATTTTTTCATCAATGATTGTTCAACAAGATCTATATCAAAATTGTTATATGGAAGTGTAACGGTTGATCCACCTTTAAGTGTGACCCCCTTGTTTATGAAATCGCCAGTCGTAACTTGCTGCACCCCAAGTTGCAATAACGCAAGGATTAAAAGAGCAAAAGGAATGATTAGCAACGTTTTATACTTTTTCTCATATATTTTCTTCCAACTCATTATTCTGCAATTCGGACATGTCTACTTATAAATATTGTGTTGATATCGGCCATGAACTTCTTTTTACAAGCCCATTTTTACATAATTTTTATATAAAGTTCTTAGTGAATTCACTTCAATGAAGACAGCTATAGTAATTCCAGCACATAACGAAGCAAAACACATTCAAAAGGTTATCAGAGAAGTACAAGAATATATTCCAAACATAATTGTTGTTGATGATGGAAGTGTGGATGACACGTATATGTTAGCTAAGCAAGAGGGAGTTACCGTTTTACAAAACATAATTAATGTGGGCAAAGGCGCCACTCTTCGTACGGGGTGTGACTACGCGTACACACAAGGGTACGATGCTATAATAGCAATTGATGGAGATGGACAACATGATCCACGTCACATTCCTCAATTTTTACACCAAATTGATAAGCATGATATTGTGTTTGGATATAGAACAATATGTTCAACTATGCCTGCAATTCTTCGATTTGGTAATTGGTTTATCAATAAAAGTGCAGGATTTTTGTTTGGTATTCGATTAAAAGACACACAATGTGGATATCGAGCATATAAAACCAGTGCCTACAATAAAATAAGATGGGACGCTTCTGATTATAGTATGGAATCAGAAATGATATGTAATGCAGGAAAACATAATGTTACGTATAGTGAGGTGCCAATCCAAACAATATATTCAGATAAATATAAAGGAACAACTGTATTGGATGGTATAAAAATAGTTTTAAAGATGGTGTGGTGGAAACTAGCATGTTAGGTATTCAGGTTGTAGGGTTAGGATTTGGGATTTTTATGATTTACATCTCTTTTCTTCAATTAAAACGAAATGAATTTACATTATTTGAAACAACGGCATGGATAACATTATGGGCAGGTATGTTATTCGTCACCATATTTCCAAAATCTCTTAATTTTTTGGTAAAAGACGTTCTTAATTTAGGGAGACATTTGGATTTCTATTTAATATTAGGATTTCTCTTTTTTATCTTTGCAACATTCTTTAATTATATGAAAGTGAGAAGTAATGATAAAAAAATAGAGAAACTGGTACGCAAAATTGCACTAAAAAATGTTGAACCAGCCAAAGACAAATGAATATTCTTTTTGTATGTGAAAATTATATTCCCCATATTGGTGGGGCAGAAGTTGTATTTAAGCATCTAGCAGAGGGTTTTGTTGCAAGAGGACATAAAGTCTCATTTGTAACGCACCGTATTAAAGGAACAAAAAAATATGAAGTACTCAATGGAGTACATGTATATAGGGTTGAGAGTTTTCACAATAGATATGCATTCACATTTCTTAGTCTACCTACAGTGATTAAGCATGCACTTAAAGCAGATGTTATTCAAACTACAAGTTTTAATGGAGCACCACCAGCGTGGTTAGCAGGATTTTGTACTGGAAAAAAAGTTGCTATAACAATTCACGAAATGTGGATAAATAAATGGCAAAAAGTGACTGACCTTAGTAAGGTCTCTTGTTTGATTCATAATTATCTAGAAAAAATGGTATATGCGCTTCCTTTTAGTAAATACCTTTGTGTATCAGATGCCACACGAAAAGATGTTTTGGCTTCAGGGAAAAAAAAAGAAAAGGTACACACAATATACAATGGACTAGATTATGAATTTTGGAATAAAGAGAAATTTGATGGATTCTCTATTCGAAAAAAACTAGGTGTAGAAGATAATTTTGTGTATTTTTCATGGGGACGACCAGGTATGTCAAAAGGATTTGAATATTTAATCAAAGCAATTCCAAGAATTGTAAAAGAAATTCCTAATGCAAAATTAATTCTTATGCTCGGCGGCATTACTACTCATAAAAAAAGATATGTTTCACTGCGAAAACTGATATCAAAACTAAAAATGCAAGAACATATCAAATTAGTACCTTCAGCTCCATACGAAGAATTAGGTAATTATCTCTTGGCTGCTGATTGCGCTGTAGTTCCATCAATTGCAGAAGGATTTGGATTTAATGCAGTTGAAGCATGTGCTCTTGGTGTACCACTTGTCGCCTCAGAAATAGGGTCACTTCCTGAAGTTGTCAGTGGAAAGCATGTATTAGTTGAAGCAAAGAATCCACGTTCAATTGCAGAGGGCGTAATTAATGTGTATAATAAAAAGTGGGATTCAATTCCTCTTAAGAAATTCATGTGGGATGATGCAATTGAAAGTTATTTGGATGTGTATGAGAAATTAAGAAAAAACTAAACTAGATCTGATTAGTCTTTATTTTGATCTTTTACATCTAAAATTATCTTATTACGTATAATCTTACTTTCAATGGATTCGTTTACATACCTATTATTAAAAATAGTTACAAACAAATCTGAATTTGTGTCTTGTATATCTGCAAAAGTTATTACCTTTAGAACCATTCGCAAATAATTCCTCCCCACATCGGAATGTAAAGCAACGTATTCCAAGCTTTTATCCAATAAAGAATCATCAGAATTTGAAACTAGAAAAAATGAAGATAGACCACCAACTTGATCTTGTTGATACAAGTGATTGGAATTGAGTATAAAATTATAGTTAAAATCACTATCCAGGTTTATAATAAAATTTTCACCATAAGAACCATATTCATCAACATTTATGTTTAATGCGTCTACCTTTTGTTGGAGATCTAATGAATAATTCTCCAAAGAATAATACTTTTCTGCGTACTTTTTTTTCTCCAATAATGTAACCTCTTTCTGAGCTACATTTAGAGTATTAGCAAATAGATGTGATTGTACTACAATTTCAAATAAATCGTAGGTTTGATCAAAAATTATTCGGACGCAACTATTATTCAAGCAAAATGCAGGTTTAAGCTTATTATGATTGCTTTTAATTTTACTAAATACTTTAATTTTACTTTCCCAAAAGTTATGTATGTCATCAAAGATGGGATATTCTTCTGTGTTCAAATCATTACCCACAAGTTCCAGTTGATTCAAAGTATTTTGGTACTCAATATGAAAAGCAACACTATTTAGGTTGAACGAATATGTTTTAACACCAACAATACCAACAGAAATCACTAGAGATAGGACAAAAGTGATCAAGAGTGTTTTTTTTACAAAGGATACGATCGTCATCGGTTTCATTTTTACCCAATGACTGAAAACATAAGCCGTAAAGAAAAAGATAAACAACAAAGGAAACAAGTAAATATATTGAATTATGAATAAGTTAAGGATGGCATCATGAAACAAAATATATGGAAGAACAACCACAAAAATGGTAGTAATAAATAATGAACACGACAAAATAGCAATACGTTCATTGATATTAATTATCAAATTACGGTTGAATGACTTTTCTAACATCAATTCATAAAAAAACGAAATCCCTAGTAGGATAAGTAGAGTTGTTAGCATCGTGGAGATTATGTCACCAACTATACCAGAAAAAAGTACTAAAGAAAGAACTCCTAATGAAAAAACAACTTTCTCTCTATCGGTAAGCAACCCTCTTTTTTCAAACATGAATTGAAGAAAGAAATTTATCTATTTAAATATATATGATAATTAAGAAAAAACTAAAGACCAACTACTTCCCTTTCTTTTTTCCATAAATGAATATTTCTGTCTTAAATAATCGCCTTCTTCTGGAATAAGTTACATTTAATTTTTCTTTCTTGAATATTGCAAGTATCTTCTTTTTATCATCTACTTCTATTGCGTTCGGAGTCATGTTCAAAACATTATTCTTAATGTAAAAACAAAATTTTCCTTTAGTATTCAATACTTTCTTAACATCATGAACAAATGAAGAGATATCTTTAACATATCCCAAATCATTAAATGAAATAAATGAATCTACTTTTCCAGATTTTGTTGGAATACTAAGCGATCTAAGGAAATGAATAGTAATATGTTTCCTATCTTTAAGAGAAATGTTTTCTTTAAAAAACTTAATTTCTTCTTTTGATTGATTCGCTACAATTATCTTACGAAAAGGCATTTTAGCTTTAACGATTTTTTGAGTGAACGCACCCATTTGGGAATTGTACACCATAATTGTTGATTTTTTAGTAAAAGGACCAACTAAATTGATAATCTTGTTGAACGATGGTTTAGGTAAAGGAATTCTATGAAAATAATGTGACAACTTAGCTGACATATTTCGCCTCAGGCCAACATACTTTTTATCGTAAAACAATTCTATTGCAAAATACGCTGGTACACCAAACACAATCAACCCACCAGAGATTCTAAGGATATCTAAGGCTCCATGGGTTTCCTTAATGAACATGATTAACAAAAAGATCATGAACAGAATTGTTGCAAAAGGTCCTACTTTTCCAAAAATGACACGATAAGGTCGATGCAAATCTGGCTTCTTAAATCGTAAGATCACTACGCTAAGTAACACTGCGGAATACACTATCAATATCAATGGAATGAGCATATGTAACAAAGTCTCGTATGAACCTGCTCCGACAATTACAAGAGCAGACACCACTATTACTTGAAATAAAATTGAAATATACGGGCTTTTGTGTTTCGGGTGAATTCGAGCAAACTGAGTGAAAAAGAGTTTATCTTCAGCGATTGACATTAAAAGACGAGGTGCGGTTACAATCCAGCCAGCCGTGGCCCCGATTACTGAAACAAATATAAGTACTGCAAAAATGATTCCACCTACTGCTCCAAAATGCGCGGACCCTAAATCCTTGAGAGGAGCAACCGATTCTGAAAATTGCGCCCAGGGAATTGTTCCCATGGCTGTAAAAGCAAGAAAAAATGATAATACAGCAATTATTAGTGTTCCATATATTAATGCTTTAGGCATGATTTTAGAAGGATTCTTTGTTTCCGCAGATAAGAAAATTGCACTTTCCCACCCAAAAAATGTTTCTGCTATAAAGAAGATTGCTAAAAGAACATTCATTGTGGGAAAAACGAAGAACGGATCAAAGTTGCCAAAATTGATATTAACAAATCCTGGAATAATTATTGCAATTACAGCTGTTAACGTGATAATTGCAAAGGTGACTAATACAACAGTAGATGTTTGCATCCCTCTAAACGCAACATAACTAAATGCAATAATTAAAAAAATAGCAATTGGAATGTATGTGTACGAATATTGAAGGGGTATAAGATATTGCAGAGCACCTAGCAAAAGCATTGCGATAGTAACACTTCCCGCAATAGATGTTGTCCACCCAATAACAAACGACCAAAATCGCCCATAAGTTTGCTTTGCAAATTCATATACTCCTCCTGCCTTTGGGAACATGGAAACTAATTCGCCAAAACACATGGCAATATAAACAGAGATTAATGATAGTATTCCCCATGACAACAAGGAAGCAGGACCCGCATGCTTTGCTCCTGCCGAAGTGAGAAACCAAATTCCCGTTCCCATAATTGAGTTAATTGTAATAAGAAGAATTACTTTAAAGCTAAGAGTCTTTTTCATCTCCTTCTCGTGCGGTTGTACTTTTCTAATTTTAGCTTTTTTAACATATTTTCGTGTTCGCAAAAATCGCGGTGCTCGTGCGCCAAACCGCAATAATCGCAGTAACCGTCCGTAGCGTGCAAATCGAGCCATTCTTGCCACCCTCGAAATTATTCGAACTCCTCTTAATGCCCTAATTAATGTAAGAGATTCAATTCCAATAAATATTAAGTTGAACGGAATTGTAGCAACAATATCCAATATGTGTTTTTTAACATATGGAAAAAAGCGTGGTGTTTCAAACCATCGATAATACAAATCTATTGCAAATATTACTATAACATACACATCAAATACGTCTATTACATAAGACATAACTTTTCCAACGCCAAAAAAAAGTTCAATTACGGTAACAACAAGAAGAAGAACTAACGAAGGGGGAATTAATAATTGAATTACATCATCTAATTTATTCCTACTCATTATCAACCTCTTTTCACATAGGAAAGAATTAAGTTATATAAATTTAACTCAAAAAAATAAAATTAAGAATTAAGATATCCATCTAAAGATATACTATCATCACTTCTAATATTCCAACGATGTGTCGGTGGAACAAAAATTTCTGAAAGCCTAAATTTTGGGTCCAATTGATGTTCAACCAATTCACCATTAACTAATCTAAAAACATCTTTGGTCATATTTCCATCTTTCATTTTAAAGAGCATCAACCCTTCATTATACACTGTCGTTTTCATTTTTTTATGTGCAGGGTCAAATCCTTCCTCAGCGTACATTAGTGTTAAACCACCAACATCTGGTAAATGCACTTTCAACGCAAAATCAAGTTGCACACAATTACAATGTGCATCTATATGAGCCACCGGATCACCGATAAGAGATTGTGTATTCACAGTAACACTTAAGTTATCTAAATGAGGAGGGTATTGTAGTAGATTTGGAATAACAGACACGCCTTGATTAGCATATGTAACGCGTGTATCATATGGAGTAAGAACTGATGTCCCCCAAATAACAGGACACAAACCATCTTCACCAACAACAATTAATTCCTCGCTCAACTCTTTTCCCATCAAACGAACTAATCCATCTGGCGAACCATATTCCGCTTCTGTATATCCAGAAATTAATTGTGAACGAGTTGTATTTGATTTGGAAACAATAATTGCGTACTCTTCACCTTGCCAATCAAGAGTAGCAGCAGCCGAAACCCCAACATTTGCTAAAGGAACAGAATCTCCAGCTTCTAATATGTTGCAAATTTGTGTAGCACGACGTTCTGAATTATGTTGATAAAATTTTCTTTCCGCATCTTGCTCAGCAAAGCTTCTGACTTCATCAAGAATTGTAATATCTAATCCACCTTCAATTCTGCTAACTGTTACAGGATTATACCCACTACCTGGAGAATGCAGAGATAAAATGTCTGGTAATTTGTAAGTCATTTGTTGTTTCCTCGTGCAAAACAAAGTATACTTGCTAGTTCATCTTTGTAGAAATCTTCAAACATACGGGCAAATCTTTGCGGCGTTGCCACATCTTCAACAACTCCCAACTCTTCAGCACGACACATAAACATACCATCAATGATTGCTTTATCCGTTCTTGTATAAAATGTCTCACACATATTTCCTTCATTATATTTCTCTAACGATGTATCTAAAGGTAATCGATCCGTATTCCAATCTGTAGGAAGATCTTCTTCTCTCTCATAGAAAAAAGCTAACCTACACCGAAGGAATTCTTTGGGAGATAACGTAAATCCTAATTCTGCAGATTTAGCTTGGTATCCAGAATCACCATAATGTGCAACCATGTCTTTATACCAACTAAGAGCAGAAGGAACAAAACACCGATCTGCTCCTCTATGTGCCTTAGCTTCTCGATCAATTAATTCTTCTCCCAAATAGGGAAAATCATGCGTATCAACAATTTCTTTTAATTTACCAATTCTCTCATTTGAAATATCAACACCACGAGATTGAAGTAAGCCAAGAGTGGAATAAAGCATTATACCACCAATTTCCATATGTTTCCAGCGTTTATCTGCATTTTCCCAATCAGCACCATCGGTAGTTGGGGCTATTTTCATTAACGAATTTCCTGCATCATGTAACAATGCTGCATAAACTAAATCTCTATTAAATCCTTCTTCTCGACATATTGCAATCATAGAAGCTGGAACAATAACATTATGAGAAGGTCGATACCATGCGCCCTCTTGGAATCCTAGATTTTGTACATAGTGATGAACATCCCGTTCTGCTGCATTTAGCATCCCACGAAGAGATAGATCAATAGTTGGTTGATGGCCTTTTGCAACTTCTTTCATCAAATTTACGCATTCTGCGCGGTTTTCGGGACTATCAAATAACATAAGCGATTTTGTCCGTAGATACTTTAAAAATATTCTGAAAAAGAAGATTTCACACACAATCTTAAGTTTAACAACACTTAAAAACAAATTTTTACCCAAATGATTCAGATTTCCACATGGATTCAAACAAAATAAAAGAGATAGTACAAAAGTTTTCTCACAAAAAAATAGCAGTTATTGGAGATTATTACTTAGATGAATATTTTCATTGTAATGCAAAATCATTTTCGCCAGAAGCGCCAGTACCAAGAGCTATAGTAAATAAAATCGAACATGTTCCTGGCTGTGCTGGAAATGTTGCAATGGCATTCAAACATCTAGGTGCACATGTGTTTGCAATTGGCGTTGTTGGTCCAGACGAAAAAGGGCATATATTACGTAATGCACTTATCAATTCTTCAATCAATACCACAAATTTAGTAGTAGATAGTGAAAGACTAACTGGTACATTTAGTAGAATCATTCTTGGCTCAGCTACCGACACATTAAACCAACATTTTATTCGTTTTGATCAAGAAAACAAAGCAGGAATTAGCCAGAACACACAACAAAAAATAATGGATCAATTACAATCATGTATTCAAAAAGTGGATCTCATTTTCATTGCAGATTACGATGAAGCAAATAAACAAGGAATTGTTACAAATAATATGATTGAAAAAATAACCAATCTTGCAAAACAACACGCAGTCCCAACCATGGGATTATCACGTGAGAATATCCATACATTTTCAAACGCTGATACCCTTCTTTGCAATAAAAAAGAACTCAAATCAGCAACAAATATGCCAACCAATTCAGAAGATGAATTAATACAAGCAGCAAAACAACTTTTACTGAAAACAAACAGCTCAGAAATTGTGACAACATTGGGAAAAGAAGGAATGATGGTTTTAGACAAATCACATAATTATGAGTTTCTTCCAAGTGTAGCGAAAACTGTAGTTGATGTGTGTGGAGCTGGTGATGCTCTTAGTGCTATGTATGGCCTTTGTTCAACATTACAGCTACAAACAGTCACAAAAGGAACATTAGCAAGTTATGCTGCTGCTATTGCAATTTCAAAAATGGGAACAGCATCAGTCACACATGATGAGATTATAGATCTTGCAGCAGAACAGAATCCTGAATCTTCAAAAATAATACTTGACCTACAAGAATTAACCAATAAAGTGTTACGTTATAAACAAGAAGGGAAAAAAATAGTATTTACAAATGGATTTTTTGATGTATTTCATTCAGGCCATGTTCATTTATTACAAGAAGCACGAAAACACGGGGATATTTTAATTGTCGCAATTAACAGCGATAGATCAACTAAAGAAAACAAGGGAGAACATAGACCTTTTCTATCACAAGATGAGCGATTAAAGATACTTTCTTCACTTGATTGTTTGGACCATGCAATAGTATTTGACGAGTTAACACCTGTGAAAATAATTTCTTCCCTGCAACCAGATATTGTAGCTAAAGGTGGAAATTTTTCAGTTGATCAAGTAATAGGAAAAGATATAATTGAAAAGTATGGTGGGATAATAAAAATAATTCCTCTAAATGAGACAACTAATACTAAATCACTTCTTGAAAGAATTAGTTCAGCAAAAGAATTATAGTAAATAAGAGAAATATGAAAACAAAAGATAGAGATCCTCAATCACATTTCGCCATAGTAGATAGTTTTCTAAAACAAGCCGATCTTGATCAAGAAGAATATTTAGTCTTAACTAACGAACTAAAAAGATATCTTGATTTAAAATTAAATAGAGGGTTTATTCATCCAATGATCACTAAATTCTCAACAGATTGGTATCGTGAATTCTATAGATTAATTGGATTTAAAGATCCGTATAAAAAATTAAAAGATCTCTCGAATGAAAAAGCAGGTGCCATTTTACCAACATTAACTGTAAATTCGTTTGAAGAAGCAGTGAAATTAAGTGTAGCTGGTAATATCTTAGATTATGGATCTGTTCTTGTTTTGAATCCAGAATTATACAATATTGCACATGAGATAACACAATTCAAAAATTTATCTCTTTCAATAGATGACATAGAAAAACTTCAAGATGACATAAAAAATGCGAAAACTATTTTATTTCTGCCAGACAATGCAGGTGAATGTATTTTTGACATACCCCTATTAGAATACATAAACAAACATCTTCCCTCATATCGAGTATTTATTGGTGCTAAATCATCGCCAATGCTTAACGATGTTACATCTCAAGAATTACGTGATTTAGGATTTGACAAATATGGTACAATTATTCCAACCGGATCAAATGGGTTTGGCCTTCATGAAGAAGACACATCATTTGAGTTTAAAAGAATCTTACATGATGTAGATTTAATCATAGCAAAGGGTCAAGCATATATGGAATTTTTTACAGAATACAATTTTAAAAATGCATACAACCTTACTCGAGTAAAATATCCAATCATCAATGCAGCACTTGGAACATTAGATTATCATCAAAATGTAGTAGTATCATCAAACCGATATGCACATACTGGTAAAGCATACAAATTTGGTTCTCTTCATCCAAAAATTATTGAAAAAGAAAAATTGGCAGATGTAATAAAATCATTACGTTCGCAAGGAAAATCAATTGTAACTGCAAATGGCTCATTTGACATCCTTCATGTTGGACACATTCGTACATTTGAAAACGCAAAAAGGCAAGGAGATGTCCTTATAGTTGGGCTTAACAGTGATAGTTCAATACGACAATATAAATCACCTTATCGACCAATTAACCCTGAGCAACATCGAGCAGAATTTCTTGCATCGTTACATTCAATTGATTACGTGACCATTTTTGATGAAACTGATCCTATTGCATTACTTTCATTAATTAAACCAGATGTCCATTGTAATGGTTCTGAATATGGAGAAAAATGTATTGAAGCAGAAACTGTAAAAGAATATGGTGGAAGAATCCATATCATGCCACCAATTGATGGTTTTTCAACAAGTGCAATGATTAACAAATGTGTAAAAGTACGCCAACTAGAAGAAAAATTGCACGAGCAAAGTGGTGAACATACCCCTCCCACAAAATTTGACATTAAAACAATGAGGGATAGCATTCTTTCAACGATCAAATCACAATCAGGAATTTTATTTGCAAAACCCGCATTAGTTCATCGTGAAGCATATTGTGGGAGAGGAATAATTGCAAAGAACACTAAGTTCGAACCATCCTACACTGATGATAGAGGTTATTTACCAGTTGAATGGTGGGTTATGTCAACGATTCAAGCCGAAAATGAAATAAACAAACCTCTTGAAGGGATCACACACGTGTTAATTGAAGGGGTACCAACTCCATTAACTAAAGTACTTCAATATGTTCAAAAAGAAATTTTTGGGGAGTTTCAAGATTCATGGCCTCTAACAAAAATATTAGATATTGGTGGAGAGCCAGTTACACCTTCATTTTCAAAGACACGTGAAGTTCCCCCAATTCCAGTCCATGTCCATCCAGGGTATGTTCAAAATGGAAAAATAATTCCACCAGGAAAAACAGAAGCATATTTCTTTCCACCGGTTGACATAGCTCCTTACAACCAAAACTTTGGACCAACAATTACTCGTCTTGGACTAAAACCAGATATAACAAAAGAAGAATTTATTGATGCACTTGAGAAATATGGA
This sequence comes from uncultured Methanosarcinales archaeon, assembly GCA_964405725.1. Classification (GTDB taxonomy): domain Archaea; phylum Nanobdellota; class Nanobdellia; order Woesearchaeales; family GW2011-AR9; genus CAYOOY01. Next base: position 29,742 of record CAYOOY010000003.1, read on the forward strand.
AAAGATGATTCAATGTATTCAATATGTAACACGTACGATATCAAAGCAAATGATGGATGGACAATTCCATCAGGCATTGTTCATGCTCCTGGGCCATGGATAACATTTGAAATTCAACGACCACAAGATGATTTCCATTTACTTTCATGGCAATTAGGATCCAGGTTGGATAACGAAACAAAACAAGAGCATACAAAAAGAATGCAGCTTCGCGGTCTTGCTAATTATCAAGATCTTGTAGATCAAGCAATAGATTGGAAAACGTCAACCGACCCACAATTTAAAAATAAATTTTATAGACCAAGTACAATAATTTCTACGGGTGATTGGGGAACAAGATCACAAATATTTTTTGATATGTTCTATGGTGAAGCAATAGAGATGAACCCTAATTCGCAGATCACACTCCCCATATCCAATCAACCATACGCAGGAATTGTGTGGTCTGGAAAGGGATTAATTAACAACAATCGTTTGGATGTAGATAACGAATTAGCTAAAGAATTTTTAATTACACCAAATACTGAGGTAACAATACAAAATGAAGAAAATAAAAAATTACTTATTTACACAGTCTACCCACAAAGAAAATGAACAGATAAAACACAATATGTATTCAAAAATAGTTGTAACTGGTGGAGCAGGTTTCATAGGATCTAATCTAGCAATAGCTCTGCAAGAGAAATATCCCGAAACAAAAATAGTTGTGTTAGATAACTTTCTAGTAGGTCATTTCAAAAATTTACGAAAATTCAAAGGACAAGTTATAGCAGCCGACATTCTACATTTTGATTGGAATAGTCTTGGCAAAGTTGATGCAATATTTCATGAAGCAGCAATCACAGATACTACAGTCATGGATCAAAAACATATGATTAATGTGAATACAAACGCGTTTGAGAGATTACTTCATCATTGTCTAAAAAATAAAATAAAATTAATTTATGCAAGTTCAGCAGCAACATATGGTAATACTGCTCCTCCAATGATTGAGTGGAAAAACCAGGAACCCGCCAATATTTATGGATATTCTAAATTATTGATGGATCAACGCGTAAAAGAAATCCTTGATAACTCACCTGACGCTGAAATTGTAGGATTACGCTATTTCAATGTCTACGGACCACACGAACAATTTAAAGGTAAAATGGCTTCGATGATTTGGCAATTATATGGACAAATGAAAGAAGGGAAAAAACCAAGGATTTTCAAACACGGAGAACAAAAAAGAGATTTCGTCTACATTAAAGATGTTGTACACGCAAATTTATGCGCGCTTGATGGCTCTTCGGGAATATTTAATGTAGGGGCCGGTAGAGCCGAAGATTTTAATACAATCATAGCTGAATTAAATAAAAATATGGAATTAAAATTAAAAACAGAATACATTGATAACCCATATGATTTCTTTCAAGACCACACTTTGGCTGATTTATCTGAAGCTGCAATGTGGGGTTATGCTCCAAGTTTTAATCTTGAAACAGGAATAAAAGATTACGTTGATTGGATAAAACGCGAAGGATTGTAAACTGAATACAAGACTGAATACAAGAGATTGCAAGAATGAAACCCACCAAAATTCTTTTCTTCAAAATAGGTGCAATTGGAGACACGTTAATGAGCACCCCACTTGTTCGTCAAGTAAAACGACAAATACCAGATGCAACTATGCATTATTTGGTTGGAAAACATTCAGCACCCATTCTTAAGAGAAACCCTCATCTTGACAAAATAATTCCATTTAATGAAGAAATATTTACAAAAAGACAAATCACAAAAGTAATGCAAATGGTTTCGTATGTACGAAAACAGAAGTATGATATTGCATTTGTGCTAGATAAACATTGGATTTTTAATTTAACTGCAAAATTAAGTGGCATTCCAAAACGAATTGGGTTTGATCGATTAGGAAAAGAAGGACAATTTCTAACACATAAGGTGTATTATGGAAAAATTCGCCACGATGTTCGCTACTACCTTGATTTAGCTCGCGAGGCAAATATGCAAGTTCGTTATTTCGATCATCAAATGGAAGTTAATTTATCTCTTAATGATCTTGCATATGCGAGTGCTTTTTGGCAAGAAAATGGATTAGATGATAATGTAATTGGCATTTGTCCGGGTGGTGGGAAAAATCCAGGACAAGTACTTGAAGATAAAATTTGGCCAATTGAAAAATATACCCAATTAATTGATGAACTTCTCAAAAGAAATCATGACATCCTTTTGCTTGGCGGACCAACCGATAAAGCAAAAGAAATTGCGATTAGACAAAAGCATAAAAACATTTCATCTGCAATTGGGAAATCAAATTTGCATCAAAGTGCTGCATTAATGCGGCGTTGTTCATTAGTTATCTGTAATGATTCCGGCCCAATGCATTTAGCAGCCTGCGTAAATAAACGCGTGATTGGCATTTTTGGACCAGTTCATCCAGAACGAAAAGCCCCCCTTTGGCCAGAATCGTCATATGTATGGAAAGCTAAGGATATATACGACCCCGATGCTGAAACATACGGAACATTTACAAAACAAGATTATTTAGGAAGGGTCTCTGTTGAAGATATTCTAAAACTAGTTGAACAATAGATTACCCACCCAAAAAACTTATAATCCCGCTACTTGGTTAGACACATATGATTATTATTGTTGATTATGGTATGGGGAACCTTCATTCCGTTCACAAAGCATTCGAATTAATGGGAGCTGATGTTACACTCTCTTCTAGAAAGGAAGATTTAGAGAATGCGTCTGGAATTGTGCTTCCTGGAGTTGGAGCATTTGGTCAAGGGATGCACAATCTTGCTAAACTAGATTTAATTGATACAATAAAAGAACAAATTTTGATCAAGAATAAACCATTTTTAGGTATTTGCTTAGGTATGCAATTATTAGCAACAAAGAGTGAAGAATTTGGTAACCATCAAGGACTCAATATAATCCCCACAACAATCACTAAATTCCCTTCATCGGATGACCTTAGAATCCCACACGTGGGATGGAACAACATTACAATAATCAAAGATAATCCTCTTCTACAAGGAATAAAGCAAGATACAGATGTATATTTTGTTCATAGTTTTTGCATGAAAGCAAACGATGAAAATTTCCCAATTGCGACATGCACGTATGGAGACACATTTACAGCAGCATTGCAAAAAGGAAATATTTTTGGCACACAGTTTCATCCTGAGAAAAGCCAAGATACTGGGTTACAAATCATTGAAAATTTTGCTTCATATGTCAATGAACAAAAAGATAAAACCTAAACCAAATTATAAAAATTAAAAATGTTAAAAACTCGGCTTATTCCAATTTTATTGCTTAAAAAAGGACGTATGGTAAAAACAAAGCAATTTTCTTCACTTCGGGACGTTGGGGACCCAATTACTTCAGCGAAAATATATAATTATCAAACTGTTGATGAATTAGTTTTTCTTGATATTGAAAAGGGAGAACACAATCAACAAATTCTATACGATATAATTAGTAAAGTTGCAGAAGAATGTTTTATGCCATTAACTGTTGGAGGAGGTATTCGAACTATTCAAGACATTAGACAAATTCTGTCAGCCGGAGCAGATAAAGTTTCTATTAATACTGCTGCAATAGAAAACCCTGATTTCATTAAAGAGGCAGTCAATATATTTGGATCATCCACAATTGTAATTTCAATTGATGTAAAAAAAGAAGAAGGAAGTGAAGAGTACAAAGTATATGTTGGAAATGGCAAAATGTCAACTTCTCTTAATCCAGTTGATCTTGCAAAGAGAGTTGAAAAATTAGGTGTTGGTGAAATTCTTATTACTTCAATTGATCAAGAAGGAACAATGGAAGGATATGATATAAATCTTATTAAATCAATCAGTGAAGCTGTATCAATCCCAGTTATTGCACACGGGGGAGCCGGAAAACTGGATGATTTTCGCAGTGCAATCATTGAAGGAGGAGCCACCGCCATTGCTGCAGCAAGTATTTTTCACTTTACCGATCAAAGCCCAATAAAGGCACGAAGTTACCTACAGTACCACAACATTAATGTAAGAAAAGAATAAAAGAGGCCACATAAATGAAACAATGCACCACATGTACATTACCCGAAACCCACGAAACGATTACGTTTAATGAGCAAGGTTCTTGTAACGTTTGCCAAGGACAAAAGCATAAACACGAAATAATTGATTGGGATCTTAAAAAAGAAGAATTAAAAGAACTTATTGAAAAATATCGTGGATCTGGAGAATATGATTGTTTAATCCCATTTAGTGGAGGAAAAGACTCAACATTCACTGCATACTATCTTATCAAAGAATTCAATTTAAAACCATTAATTGTTTGTTTTGATCACGGATTTCTTCGTCCAAAAATAATCCAATATAGAATCAAAACACTCAAAAAATTAGGAGCAGATTTTCATCAATTTACACCAAATTATCATGTAATCAAAAAGCTAATGCTTGAATCCCTAAAGCGAAAGGGAGATTTTTGTTGGCATTGTCACACGGGAATTTTTGCATATCCAATGCAAGTTGCAGTTAAATATAATATTCCTCTTATTTTTTGGGGAGAGAGAAGTAGTGAATACACTGCATATTACAGTTATGATAATCCAGAAGAAGTGGATGAAAAACGATTTAACAGATATATCAATTTGGGAATAAATGCTGAAGATATGGTAGGGTTTCTTGATGAGTCTGTTACTATGCGAGATTTGGCACCTTTCAAATATCCTGCGCTAAAAGATTTGAAAAGTATTAATTACAGATCTGTATGTCTTGGAAGTTATATTAGGTGGGATACCAAAAAACAATCAGAACTAATAAAGAAAGAATTAGATTGGAACGGGGACCAAGTAGAAGGGGTTCCTCCAGAATATTTCTATGAAAAGATTGAATGTATGCTGCAAGGAGTTCGTGATTGGTGTAAATATATCAAAAGAGGATATTCTCGTATGACTCATTTATCAAGTATTGCGATCCGCAATGGACGATTAAGCCGGGAACAGGCACTTGAAATGATTAAAGAATATGAAGGAAAAAGACCAAAAAGTCTAGATTATTTTTTAGAATTTATGGATATGAGCGAAGAAGAATTTATGCAAATCATTTTGCAGCATCAAATTAGCCCATATGTATTTGATTCAAGTTCAGTTACAGATGGAAAAAAATTATGGGATCATGATAAATGGGATAGAACAAAGGTTGATAACAAGATTTCAAAAAGAGATGAAATCATTAAAGGAAATCGGGTATATCTTCGTGAATTGTGTACTAATGATGCATCAGAAAAATATGCTAATTGGTTAAATGACCCAATAGTAAATCAATATCTTGAAACACGAAGTTCTACAATAGAAGAAATTGAAGAGTATATCAAATCAAAAACAAGTGACCCAAATTCTCTTTTTGTTGGAATTTTTGATATTAATACAAAAAATCACATTGGAAATATGAAATTCGAGCCAATTAATTGGTCTACAAAAGAAGCAACAATTGGTATATTAATTGGAGATAAAAATTACTGGGGGAAAGGGATAGCTACAGAAGCAACTCATTTGTTTATCAAACACGCATTTGAAATGTTAGGATTAAAAAAAATAAAGTTAGGCGTAGATGCACGAAACAAGGCAGCTATTCGAGTATATGAAAAATTGGGATTCAAACAAACTGGTTTTTTTCCAAACACAAAGAACAATAGTGGGATAGTATTTGATAACATCAAAATGAAACTTGAAAAAGAAAATATCAAAGGAGAAATTCACCTAACATGAAGCTAGCATTAGGCACAGTACAATTTGGGTTAGATTATGGGATTAATAATAGTAAAGGCAAACCTCCTAAAGAAGAAGTAGCCAAGATTCTTAGATTTGCTAAACAAAGGGGTATTACTATACTCGATACAGCTAGCGCCTACGGAAATAGCCAACAAGTAATAGGAGAAGTGGCAGACAAAGACGCATTTAATATCGTAACAAAGCTTGGTAAAGAAAATGTCAATTCGATGAAAAATGATTTTCTTGAATCGTTAAAACATTTGCAAACTTCGAGCGTATACGCATGCTTATTTCATCATTTTGAATCATTTAAAGAAAATCCGAATGTATGGCAAGAGATGATCCATCTAAAACAACAAGGATTAACAAAAAAAATAGGATTCTCTCTTTATTCACCCGATGAGTTGGAATATTTATATTCACACAATATTAATTTTGATATTATTCAAATACCATTTAGTATATTTGATCAGCGTTTTTCATCTTATTTGGAAGGACTGCAAAATAGAGGCGTGGAAGTGCATGTTCGATCCGTGTTTTTGCAAGGGTTGTTTTTCAAGACACAAAACAACCTGCATCCTCATTTTAACAGCATTCAAGATAAAATTGAGAAATTACACTCTCTTAGTACAAAAGAAAATATTCCCATTTCTTCTTTGTGTATTCACTTTGCATTACAACATCATAATATTAATAAAGTTGTAATTGGTGTGGATTCTGTTGAAAATCTGCAAGAAAATGTTGAAGCAATAACTCATGCAGATGAACAAAAAATACAAAAGATATGTGCACAATTGGCCAACCTTCGGTGTGAAGATGAAAAAATAATCTTACCAACACATTGGCCTCCTCGTTCATAAATTATTTTTAATTTCGTGAACAGCACATACGAACAAATTGGAGATGAAAATATGACAACTGTAGTAATAATTCAAGCACGCATGGGATCTACAAGATTCCCAGGAAAAATGACCCAATTAGTAGCAGGGGTCCCTTTAATCGAATATCTTATTCAACGTATCAAAAAAGCAAAAAGGGTTGACAAAATTGTACTTGCAACTGGGTCTGGCGAAGAAAATCAAATTCTACTCCAATTTGCAGCAAAAAATCAAATTATTGGTTTTGCAGGATCGGAAAATGACGTACTCGACAGATATTATCAAGCTGCAAAATTGGCAGGAGCAACTACGGTTGCTCGCGTAACTGGGGATTGTCCATTTTTTGATCCAGTTTTATTTGATACATTAGCAGATGAATTTCATAGTAAAGATGTTGATTATATATCGAATGTTCATCCACCCACATTCCCAGATGGATATGACATGGAACTATTTAGATTCTCAGCTCTAGAAAAAGCATGGCAAGAAGCAACTCTTCCTTCTGAAAGAGAACATGTAACTCCTTTCATTTGGAAAAATAAAGAAATGTTTACCCATGCTAACATGTCTTATTCTGAAGATCTTTCAAAATTAAGAGTAACTATTGATGAACCAGAAGATTTAGAATTTGTAAATAAAGTGATTGAACTTTTGAATAGTGATGAACATTATTTAGCTGATGTAATTCGCGTTATTCGAGAAAATCCAGAGATTACTAAGATCAATAATCAATTTAAGAGAAATGAAGGATACGCGAAATCTCTTCTAGAAGACGAAAAAGAAGTAACAAAGGAAGCCATTACGCAAAATCCAGTTCAAGAAAATGTAAATGAAGTGGGTCCAAAGCAAGCCGTCACTCATTCTTCTATTGAAGTAAATCCAAAGTGGAAACAAAGCACTAAGACTCTTGCTATTGCTAAACAACTTATACCAAGTGCAGCGCAAACGTATAGTAAAAGTTATTTTTATTTTACAGAAGGAGCGGCACCAGCATTTTTAGATAGAGGAAACGGTGCATATGTGTGGGACGTTGATGGTAACAAATTTACAGATTTTATTCTAGGCCTAGGGCCAGTAACACTTGGATATAATGATGCGCATGTGAATCAAGCAATCATTGAACAACTCTCTAAAGGAATGTCATTCACGCTTCCTATAGAATTGGAAGTAGAACTAGCACAAAAACTAGTTGACTTAATTCCTTGCGCTGAGATGGTAAAATTTGTTAAAAATGGATCAGACGCAACAGCTGCAGCCATCAGGTTAGCAAGAGGATATACCAATAGAGAAATAGTTCTTTGTTCGGGATATCATGGGTACCAAGAATGGTATGTTGGAACTACCGATAATGATAAAGGAGTTCCTGTTGGTGTTAAGAATCTTACAAAGAAATTTGATTACAATGATATCGAATCGGTTCAAAAACTATTTGAAACTTATCAAAATCAAGTCGCAGCTGTGATTTTAGAGCCAGTTCAATCAGAGGAACCAAAAGATAATTTTTTACACAAACTACGAGCATTATGTGACCAACATGGCGCTGTATTAATTTTTGACGAAGTAGTCACCGGATTTCGCATGGCGATTGGTGGCGCACAAGAGGTGTACAACGTCACACCAGATCTTGCTTCATTTGGAAAAGGAATGGCTAATGGTGCTGCACTTTCATTAGTATGCGGAAAAAGAGATATTATGAAACTCATCGATGAGGGGGTATTTATTTCAACTACATTTGGTGGTGAAGGTACTGCACTTGCTGCAAGCCTCAAAACAATTGAAATTCTTCAAATTCCGGGGAATATGGAATACATTCTGAATCTTGGAAATACGTTTCTTAATGGAGTTACATCTCTAATTGAACAACATCAATTGAAAGAAGTTGCGAGTACCTATGGTGCATCTCCTCACTGTGGAGCAACATTCAAAGATGTTGGATCAATTTCGAGTAAAGAATTGTTAACATTATTCCAGCAAGAACATCTTGAACGTGGGATTTTATCATTAGGTGTAAACAATTTTTGCCTTGCGCACACAATGGAAGATGTTAATGCCTGCCTTGCAGCAGTTGATGCCGCATTTGCTAAAATTAAAACGGCAATTGAAGTTGGATCTGTTAAAGGTATGTTACATGGAGAATTGATACGGCCTATATTTGGCAGAAGAAAGGAGTAATAAGAGATGCACGAATTTTCGCTTAAGACTCCATCTGGCACACGATATATTGGACCAAACCATCCAACATTTATCATTGCCGAAATGTCCGGTAATCACCAACATAGTTTTGATCGAGCTCTTAAATTAATTGATGTAGCTCACAATGCAGGCGTGGACGCAATAAAGATTCAAACGTATACGGCCGATACG
>CAYOOY010000003.1:38766-50365 GCA_964405725.1 uncultured Methanosarcinales archaeon
TTCAAGTGAATGTAAATGATGCCTGGGCTGGGAAAACCTTGCATCAATTATACACAGAAGCCCATACACCATGGGAATGGCAAGCTAAACTAAAAGAATACGCCGAATCCAAAGGACTACTACTTTTCTCAACACCCTTTGATGTAACAGCTGTTGATTTTCTTGAAGATCTGAATATGCCTCTTTACAAAATATCTTCATTTGAAACAGAGCACATACCTCTTCTAAAAAAAGTAGCTAAAACAGGTAAGCCAGTAATAATTTCTCGAGGACTGACACCACTTTCAACAGTAGAAAAAGCCATAAAAATATTAAAAGATAATGGGTGCCAAAATATTGTTGTTTTACACTGCGTAAGTTCATATCCTGCAAAACTAGATCAAATGAATCTATCAACAATTCCACACATTTCAAAAAAACTTGGTGTTTTAGGGGGGCTTAGTGATCATAGTCTTGGGATTATTGCGCCTATTACTGCAACTTCACTTGGAGCTTGCGTTATTGAGAAGCATTTTACCTTTTCTCGAGCAGAAGGTGGACCTGATGCAGCATTTTCATTAGAACCTGATGAGCTTAAAGAAATGGTTCAAGCAATTCGATCAGCACAAAAAGCTGTTGGTACACCTTCTTTAGAAGTTGAATTGGGAGAATCAGAAAATTTAGTTTTTCGACAATCTGTATTTGTAGTTAAACCCGTAAAGGAAGGAGAAACATTCTCTGAAAAAAATATTCGGATTATTCGCCCAGGATTTGGGATGAAACCATATCATTTTGAAGAAATAATAGGTAAGAGATCATTGGTTGACTTAGAAATAGGTACTCCTTTACTTAAAGACCACATTCATGAATTCAATCTAGATTCAATAGATAAATCACAGAATAACTCACAACAAGAACAGAATTATTTTTTCTAATAAGATGGTTACATATATTCTAACTGAAGGAGGAAAGAATAAAGGTATGGGACACATAGTACGGTGTAGCGCTCTTCAGCAGGCAATGAAAACCATGGATATTAGTAGTTCTATGTTAATTAATGGAGATGAAAGTGTCAATCCATTGATGAGTAATATAAATGGAAATAGGGTTGATTGGATAACAAACTTTGATACGACCCTTAAATTAATTGGGAAAGAAGATACAATAATTGTTGATTCATACTACACTACACAAGAACAATGCGCAGAGTTATCTAAAATGGCCAAAACTGTTTTATTTCTTGATGATTATAATAGAATTCAATATCCTGCAGGATTTGTATCAAATGGGAACATTAATCCTACTTCTTTTGAATACAAGAAAATTGAAGGTGTTACATATTTACTTGGAGCAGAATACATAATACTTCGAGAACCATTCTGGCAAACCCAAAAATACCATATTAATTCAGACATCGAAAATATACTGATTACCTTTGGAGGTAATGATATTCGTAATCTTACTCCTTCAATTATTGAAATACTTACAAAAACAAATTCAAAAGCTACTAAATATATTGTAATAGGATCTAGTTATAATGATAGCACTATTGATTCTATTAAACAAGTTGCTGATAAGAACACAAAATTAGTTTACAATCCCAATGGGGAAAAAATGAGTAATCTAATGAAGATTTCAGATGTAGCCATATCGGCATGTGGTCAAACACTAAATGAATTAGCACGAATTGGCGTTCCAACAATTCCAATAACAATCATTGGAAATCAAGTACAGCAAGCAGATGCGTTCGCAAAATCTCAATTTCTCAGATCAGTAATAAAGTATCAAGATATAGATCTCTACAAGAAAGTAGAAGAGGAAATGGTGGCTCTAGCAGATCAAGAGGAGAGACAAAAACTATCCCATATAGGAAAAAACCTTGTTGATGGACAAGGCGTATTTAGAATTATTAAAGAATTAGTATATAATGAAGGACATAACAAAACCTCCAATAAGAACATTGAAGATCCATAATTCTTATAAAGCACAATCTAACAAGTAATTACACCATCATAGATATAGTAAAAGACGGTAAAAAGATATAATTAGAAGGATAAAAAATGTATATATTAGGCGTTAATTTTCTATCGGAAGCAAGTGTGGTACTCCTCAAAGACGGGAAAATTCTTAGTGCTATAAGTGAAGAGAGACTAAATAGGAAAAAATTATGGCACGGATATCCTCGTATGGCAATCGAGTGGACTCTCAAATATAACAATATCTCATTTTCAGATATTGATTTGATAGCAACAACAGGTGAGGCGCCTTCTGAGCCACCAATGGGTAGTTATAGAAAAAAAGAAACAAAGATTCTTGCTTCTACTCTTTCAGTTCACAAAAAAGAACAGCAAATACAGGCATTATGGAATCGTTACAAGCATGAAAAAGAAATCCTTAGTGAGCGTACACCAAAAAATATTGAAAAATTAAAAACACTAGGACCCAAAGTTCAAGTATTCAAACACCACCTAGCGCATGCCGCTTCAGCATATTTTTCAAGCGGATGGAATAAAAGCATTATTATTACCGCCGATGGGTGGGGAGAAAATGCAAGCCATACAATTAGCATTGGAGACCAAGGAAAAATAACTCCTCTTCATTCTTCAAATACGTTTGATTCATTAGGGTATTATTATGGCTCAATGACAAAATTTTTAGGGTATAGACCACATAGGCACGAAGGTAAAATTCTTGGACTTGCTGCTTTTGGAGACCCTACTCACACGGCTCCAATTATGCGAAAAATGATTGGTGTAGATCTTTCCAAGAAAAAATTTATAGGAAAAATTGAAGAAGGCATTTATCTTCCTCGTTTTGATAATCCAAACCTTGCAGAAACTTTTACTGTAGGAGAGGTAACAAATCATGAACAAGGGATATACACTCGCGAGGACATTGCAGCTGGATTACAGCTGATCCTTGAAGAGACTGTTACGGCACTTGTTCGTTCCCTTAGATATACAAATATGCATATCTGTCTTGCTGGTGGTATTTTTGCCAATGTAAAACTAAATCAAAAAATCAGAGAACTCCCGCACGTCTCAAATATTTTTATTTATCCAAATATGGGAGACGGTGGATTAGCTGCTGGATCAGCATTGTACGCATATTCATTAAAAGAGAAACTATTACCTAAGCAAATTACACACTCTTATTATGGACCTTCTTTTTCAGATGAAGAAATCGAAACAGAAATTAAAAAACATAATTTAACAGCTACAAAATGTGGTAACATTGCAAAAGAAGTAGGGACATTACTTTCACAAAATAAAGTAGTAGCTCTATTTACCAATAAAATGGAATGGGGGCCTCGAGCTTTGGGAAGTCGAAGCATTTTATATTCACCAGTAGATAAATCAGTAAATGACTGGCTTAACAAACGATTACAACGAACAGAATTCATGCCATTTGCTCCAGTAACTTTGGCTGAACATGCACATGAATGTTATGTCGGATATGATTCATCCCATATTGCAGCTTCATTTATGACAATTACATATAATTGTACAGAACAAATGAAACAAGAACAACCAGCGGTTGTTCACGTTGATGGAACAGCACGACCACAAATAATCACAAGAGAACAAAATGAAGTATATTACGATATTTTAAAAGAATTTCATTCAATAACAAATATACCATCCATTGTTAATACAAGTTTTAATATGCATGAAGAACCAATTGTATGTTCTCCGTTTGATGCAATTCGTGCATTTTTAGCAGGTCATTTAGATTATTTGGCTATTGGAAATTATTTAATTGAACATCAATTATCGAATGAGAAACCTAATAAACCCAAACCACAAAAAAAGCCATCAGAAATAATGAGAAATATGTGGCAAAACCCTGTTGGGAAGTAAGAAAGATAAACTGATTTTTGCTAATCTAGTTTTTATTTATTAATTCTGCAATTCCTTCCAGAAGATCAATTTGTGGGTGCCACCCTATTGATTTAAGTTTAGTTATATCTGCTGCACTTCGTATAATAGAACCAATTGTATTTTCTATAGAAGCCACTGAAACAGATTTTCCTCGCTGACTCATTTCATTAATGATTATTTCAGCAAGATCTTTCATAAAGACCTCCTCACCAGATCCAAGATTATACGCTCCCCCCTTATTCTTGGAAATTGCTACAATTGCCTTTGCAGTATCTTTTACATGAATTAAATCACGACTTGCAGAAGTTACACCAATCACACCCTTCGTTCTTGCATTTGAAAGCATACTTGCAATTATTCCACCTGTTTGTTTTACACCATAGACATTAAATGGCCTGACAACATGTAATGTTATATTATGTTCATTACAAAAAGACAGACAGAATTCTTCTGCTTGTAATTTGCTTTTACCATAATCATTTATTGGGTGTAATTCGGCATCTTCATTTACAGGAATTATTTCTTGATTACCATAAACCGATGCGCTACTCATTAAAAGAAAAGACAGGGGTGGATGTTCTAAAAGAGCATTCAAAACATTTTGAGTTCCAAATGTATTTACTTTATATAACATTTTTATTGAATCTTCAGCATCTTTTGTAATCTTTGAAAACATCATAATACCTGCTAAATGTATAACGAGATCTACTTTTGGCAGTTTCAAATTAGGATCCGTGATATCACATTCAATTATGTGTAAATTTTGCTGCAAAGGAGGTAATATTTTATCTATAGTAGTGATGTATACCTTTGCTCCTTCCTGTAAGAGTAATTTAACAACTTCTTCTCCTATGAAGCCAGAACCGCCTGTAACTAAAACAGATTTATTGTGTAATTCAACCATAATTTGTATTATCTATAATATATTTAATAGAACAAAGATAATGCCATATTTATTATTTATGAAGATTCAAACGATATTTAATCAATTATATTAACAAAGTAAGAGAACAATTATACCAAAGGTTTTTAAGAGGAACGTTACGCACAAATATCATGAATTCGTATGCTGATTTGTTTGAAAATAAAGTAGTTCTTATTACGGGTGGAACGGGATTTCTAGGTCGTAAATTAACTAAAGACATACTACGATATAATCCAAAAAGTGTCCGTATTTTTAGCAGAGATGAAGTAAAACATCACAAGGTTCAAGAATTATTTAATAACCATGAAAAATTGCGTAATTTCATTGGAGACGTTCGCGATTATGCAAGGCTAAAAAAAGCTATGCAAGGAGCTGATATTGTAATTCATGCAGCAGCCTTAAAACGCCTAGATTTACTTGAATATAATGTTCAGGAATCTATTCAAACTAATGTAAATGCGACTGTAAATGTTGTAAACGCTTGTTTGGAAAACAATGTTGAAAAAGCAATTTTCGTATCAACCGATAAAGCATGTAGCCCCATTAACAGCTATGGAGCATGCAAATTCATAAGTGAAAGAATTTTTGTCGAATCAGATTACAGTAAAGGCACACAAAGAACAATATTTAGTGCAGTTCGCTATGGGAACGTTCTTGAAAGTACAGGATCAGTAATTCCATTTTTTGAAGGAAAAATAAAAAATGGTGAAACTATTCCTCTTACTGATGATCGAATGACACGATTTGTTATTAGTTCAGACCAAGCAGTAGAGTTAGTATACAAATCAATTAAATATGGCAAAGGAGGGGATATTTTTGTTCCAAAATTACCTGCTTTCTCTATTGTTGATTTAATTGAGATATTAAAGCAAAAACATAATGCAAATAATCCTGTTAAAATTGTTGGTATAAGGCCGGGAGAAAAAATTCATGAACTAATGATAAATTCATCTGAAGTAAGAAGAACCTATGATTTTAGAGATATATATATAATAACTTCTATGTTAGATTCCAATATCTCTTTAAGTGAACGAGAATATGTTCAGGGTGGAAAACTTCTCAAAGAAGAAGAGATGAGTTATTACTGCTCTAATGATACTCTACTCTCACAGCAAGAAATTAAGGCGTTATTTCAGAAATTAGGCCTAATTAGCAAGTCTGAATCTAATGGCAAAACCATGTTTCATTAGCTGAACTATACTTTCCACAACAGAGCATTGCAGATGACAACGTTAATAATACTTGATTCCGAAGAGAGGTATTTTCCAAGTAACATCAAGTATCTAAAGAGGGCATACACATTAAGTAATGACATCTTTCTTTGGGTACAGTATACATTCCACATTCTTCCAAAAATTCAAAAATTCAAACGGCATAAGAGAATGACACATGTTGTTGCAGCCGACATTAGAACTCAAAAGATATTAAAAAGGAAAAAAATTGAATTCAGCACTCTTGAGGATTTTGTGAATCACGAGGATTTTTTGTCATATGAAAAGAAGGCACTAGCATTTATGCATGAACTAAACCAAAAACATCCAGATATTGACCATAAGCACAAGAACATTTCGTTATGGGAAATGAGTAAATCAGATACGTACTACGCGTTTATGAAAGAGATTATCATAAATTGTGAATCAATTCTTAGCACTCTACAAAACATTAATCCAAGTAAATTAGTGGTGTTAGATACCTCATCGAGGTTAGGCAAAATTCAGAAGTATTGTTCTCAACACATCAAAATAATTGTGCATGATAGTACAATTTCCAGGATCAAATCATTCATCCTAAAAAAGGGAATGCCACTTGCCCTCAAAACAATCCACACAAAATTCTTATCAGTCTTAAAAAAAGGAACCTACAAACCGGAAAAATCAAAAAAGGTTGTCTTTTTTGATGTCAAGAGAGGATTTATTTTTAGTGAACCATTTCTTAAAAAAATGGCAAAGGATGTTACAGTATTGCAAAAAAAAATATACAAAGAAGATAATTAAGCATTTCAAACACAAAGTATTTATCAATATATCACACCCAAATCAAAACGAACTGTGTATGGATCAATTATCTTACTCAGAAAAAAACACCAAAATTTGTTGAAGTCTTCACAGTTTCGGAAATATTTCAAGTATAAGAAAATCCCACTATATGCAATCGCTGAGGAAATGTATTCCTATCTTTTTCATGTAGGATATCCCGAAAGTGTATTTGAATTAGAATGTTTAGATAATTTCTTAGAACACAGTAACCCTTCTCTTCTCTTCAATTTGTGTGAAGATCCAAAAGACCGAAAAGCAATATTACAACTTCGAAAGAGATATAACATTCCTGCAATCATGATGATTCATGGCATTATAAGCAATCGAGGAACACTTCACAACCTTACATCTGACAAAATAATTGTATTTGGAGATTACTTCAAAAGAATAATGGAAAGTATGGGAAACAATAAAGAAAAAATTGTGGTGACAGGAAACCCAGCATGGGATTATCTTATAGGGAAAAAATTAAATATGTCTGTCCTTGGTAAATTAGGTCTGCCAAATAAACCAATTATTCTTCTTGCTACCACAAATATGACTTGGGAATCTCGTAATAAACTTGGACATGTGACCATTCAAGCGATGAAGTCTTTTCCTGAATATCATCTTGTAATTAAAGTACACCCAGAAGAAGACACAAAATTGTATAAAGACTTGCTGGCAAACCATAGACTATCTGCCACCATTGTTGAACAAGGTTCTTACTTACACTCGCTAATTCAATTAGCTGAATTGGTGATAATTACTTCTTCAACCGTGGGACTAGAAACCGTATTACTTGACACTCCACTAATAGATGTGAACCTTACGAATGGACCCCACCATTATGATTATGTAGAAAAAGGTGTTGCCCTAAGTGTACAAAAAGAAGACAAGATGGTACTTGCAATTAAATCTATTTTGCAAGACACTAATGTGAAGAAAGCATTGGCAGAGAAACGAAAGAAATATATTTTTTCACATGCATACAAACAAGATGGAAAGGCGACACAGCGGGTTGTGAAAGTGATACAAGATATGTTACAAAATAAGAGATAAAGAATAAAAATCAAGAAGCCACATCATTATGTTTCGCTTTTCATACGAATTTCGGAAGGATGAATGGTTGATTCTTCAGATTTATCAGACACTTCCTGTTTTGGAGGTACATTTCCTTTATTCACTTCATCCAAACTTTTATCAATCAAACCACCGTCTCTAAAATACAAACATTTTGCACAGGTTTTGTTAAATTGTTTATTTCTTATCTGTTCACGAATAACTTTGATTTCTGGACCATCCCAAATTTCCTGAAGGGTTTTTTCATGTATATTTCCAATAATCAAATCTTTTCCATAAAAAGTACAACAAGGAGAAACATCTCCACTTGAATACACATTCAAACTGTAAAATGGATATGAACAAAACTTATCCTTAAGTTCTGCAGGATCAATGTCAACCTCTTTGTCAACATTTGTAAAATCTATACATCGCTGGAAATCAAGATAATCAACTTTGTCCTGCCACTTTTCAATAAATGCTTCAACCTCGTGTTTGTTCTTATCTTGCACCACAAAACAGAGGCGAATAATTGGAAGAACACTGTTATATTTCTTTTTGCATGCAATTAGTTTTTCAATATTTGTTTCAACTCGCTTAAGCATATCAAAACTTCTGATTTTTTGATAGGTCTCTGGTGTTGCCGAATCTAATGATAATTCAACACGGGATACTTGATTTAGTACAAGTGTTTCAATGATCTTATCATTCATTAAAACACCGTTTGAACCAAAAAAGACATCCATAATACCATGTTTCTTGACTAGTTCCATAGCTTCGTTGATATCTTTATACATCATCATTTCAGAGCCAAGCCCCACAATTACCGAGGGGATGTGTTCATCATGACACTCTTTCATGATCTTATCAACAGTATCCAAAGTCATGGATTTCATAGGTTTTTGATGATGATCTGTGTAACACATTACACACTTTAAATTACATTTATTGATTAATTCAATTGATACTGTAATTGGTGATTTTGGAATAAATCCAGTGTTGAGAAAATCTTGCGTTTTGTTGAACTCTTCACGATACTTTGGAAAATCTCCTCCAATCTCTTCTGTCAAAGTTTCAATAATATCTTTTTTAGCAAACTTAAAAATATTCTTATTAATTTCTTCTACAATTTTTTTTTCAGCTTCTTGCGACTTTTGCTCAATTACTGGTTCCATTTTCACAACCTCTGGAATAATATTTCCATTTAGACGTATTTAGATCTTTTTGTCAGTTTTCACTCTTAAATATTATGGAATTAGTAACCTAAAAAACCTAACCCCTAAAATAAAAATTTCATCCAATATATATATAAAAGGTCAAGCAAAAAAAACATTGTGGCACGAAAGAAAATCAGAGAGTTTGATGCAAAGAACTTACTATATTCACATTTACGAGAAAGAGATCTTTCTCTATCTAGCAAACTGATTCCCATTAACCAAGATATAGATATTGAAAATCTTTCAAGAAAATACCCTTGGCTCCTTGATTCCGCTCTTGTAGTCAAACCCGATCAACTCTTTGGTAAACGAAAAAAACATGGATTAGTCCTAATAAATGCTAAATTTGAAGAGGTCAAGAGATGGATAATAGAACATATGAATAAAAAAGTAACAATTGGTAAGGCCACCGATAAACTTACACATTTCTTAATAGAACCATTCATAGAACATACCCAAGAATACTACATCTCGTTTAAATCAGAACGAGACTGCGATATTATCTACTTCTCTGAGACGGGTGGGATTGACATTGAAGATAATTGGGATAATGTCAAAGAGATAAAAGTTAATTCATTTCAGTCAATTGATCCAATTGTATTAGACAACATAACACAAATATCAATAATCAGATCATTCATAAAAGAACTGTTTACTATCTTCAAAAATCTAGATTTCACTTATTTAGAAATAAACCCCTTTACAATAGTGGATAACCAAATTTATCTTCTTGACACTGTTGCAAAAATGGATAGTTGCGCAGCCTTCAAAAACAAAACATCCTGGAATAACATAACATTTCCACAAGAATTTGGTAAGAAGCAGTTTTCACAAGAGAAATACATTGAAAAAATTGATGCGAATAGTGGTGCTTCTCTAAAGTTAACTATTCTTAATCCAAAAGGAAGAATATGGACTATTTTAGCAGGAGGTGGTGCAAGTATAATTTATCTTGATATGATTGCAAATTTGGGTAAAGGAACTCAAGTTGCGAATTATGGAGACTTAGCAGGTGGACCTTCAACACAAGAATCCTATGAATATGCAAAAACAGTATTTGAATTAATGACAATGGAAAAAGATCCAAAGGGAAAGATCCTCTTTATCCTTGGAGGTATTGCTAATTTCACAGATGTTAAAAAAACATTTCAAGGGTTTATCAAAGCACTTAATGAATATCAACAAAAGTTAAAAGAGCATGATGTCAAAATATTTATCAGACGAGGTGGTCCAAACCATCAAGAAGGGCTTAAGCTAATCAAGGAAACAGGAGACAAATTGCAATTGCCAATGTGGGTTCATGGTCCTGAAACATCAATGGAAAAAATAATACAAATTGCAGGTGAATATTTGTGAATAAATACGAACTTTTCACAAAAAGTACCCAGGCATTCTTCTACAATTTAAAGCAAGTTCCTATTCAACGAATGCTAGATTTCGATTTTATATCCAAAAGGAAAATACCAAGTATAGCGGCAATTATTCATCCTGGAAGAAAAGGATTTCACAAAACATTTTTTGGGAACAAAGAAATCCTAATTCCAATATATTCTACAATAGAAGACGCAGTTGATAAACATAAACACGTAGATAATTTGATTAATTTTGCATCATTTAGGTCTGCTTATGATTCTACTAAAAAGGCGCTTGGGCAAGAATCTATAAACACTATCACTATAGTTGCAGAAGGAATTCCAGAGCGTGAATCAAAAGAATTATTCGCTATTGCAAAAGAAAAAGGAAAGATGATTATTGGACCAGCAACAGTTGGTGCACTTGTCGCAGGAACATTTAGAATTGGTCATGCTGGAGGAGACCTTGATAATATAATAGAATCAAAGTTATATAGGCCAGGATCTGTTGGCCTTGTCTCAAAATCGGGAGGAATGATGAATGAGTTCTTTAATATTATTGCAAGAGCAACGACGGGAATTTATGAAGGAGTTGCAATTGGAGGAGACGCATACCCGGGATCAACACTTTTAGATCACATTCTACGATACGAAAAAAACCCAAAAATTAGTATGGTTGTTGCATTAGGTGAAGTTGGAGGAGAAATGGAATATGAAATAATTGAAGCTAAGAAATTAGGGAAAATTACAAAGCCCATTGTCATGTGGGTTTCAGGAACATGTTCAGACATATTTCCTTGGCAAGTACAATTTGGTCATGCAGGTGCAAAAGTAAGTTCAGACCGTGATACAGCTCAAGCAAAGAATCAAAAACTTCGAGAAGCAGGAATTATTGTTCCCAACTCATTTGAAGAATTTGAATCCACAATTGCCCAAACGTTTAAAAAAATGGAAGATAACAGCATAAATTCGGTGAATTCAGAACAAAAATTGCAAGAACTAAATATGTCTAAACAAAAACTACCTGATGAAATATCAATAGATTTGCAATCAATAAATAAGCGAACTTCAACATCAGTAGTTAGTACTATTTGCGATGAGCGAGGTGAAGAGCCGCTTTACAGTGGAATTTCTTTAAGTGAATTAGTGAAGAAAAACAAAGGTCTTG
>CAYOOY010000004.1:0-34759 GCA_964405725.1 uncultured Methanosarcinales archaeon
ATATTGATGCTCCTACCCATTTTCTTTCTAAAGGAAAAGACATTAATGATCTTTCGTTAACTCATTTTTCTGGTAAATGCAGAGTTGTAACTCTTCGAGTAAAAGATAAAATAGAAAAAAAGCATCTTGAAAAATTGCGCATTACCAAAGATAGCATCATTCTTTTTAAGACTCGTAATAGTTCTACATCACCGACAGCTAAGTTTGATACGGATTTTGTATATTTAGCTCCTTCTGCTGCATTATTTCTTGCAGAAAAGAACGTGAAGGCCGTTGGTATTGATTATATAGGGATTGAACGAAATCATCCATTGCATGAAACACATAGGACTCTTTTGGAAGAAGGAATACCAATCATTGAAGGTCTTCGATTAGCTAAAGTTTCTAATGGTGAATATATGTTAATTTGTTTACCACTTAATTTAATTGGACTTGAAGCCGCTCCTGCTCGTGCGGTCTTATTCAAATAGTTTTAGATAGTGTTCATATCCTTCTTTCTTTAAATCTTTTTTAGGAATGAATTTTAATGCCGCTGAATTGATACAATATCGAGGACCACCATTAGGACCATCATTAAACAAGTGACCAAGATGAGAAGTAGATGACCTTACTTCTGTACGTTTCATACCAAGAGAGGTATCTTCTCTTAGGATTATTTCTTTGTCAATTGATTTGTTAAAACTAGGCCAGCCAGTACCTGAAACAAATTTATCGGATGAACTAAATAAGGGCTTTCCTGAAATAATATCCACATAAATTCCCTCTTCTTTATTATCCCAATATTCATTGTCAAATGCTGGTTCAGTGCCATTCTCTTGTGTGATATGGTATTGATTTTTTGTAAGTGTACTAATGTCTTTTTCACCAGTATTTTGTGTGTTTTTGTTTCGCATTTCTGATATTTCTTTTAATCGAGAAGGTCGTCCTGATCCTTGTTTGTATAAATTATATCTAACACTACTTTTCTTATAATAATCTTGATGATATTCTTCTGCTTTATAGAATTCACCAAGTGGAAGAATTTGTGTCACAACTTTTTGACCTAATTCTTTTTCTAACTCCATTTTTGATTCCTTGGCAATTTGCTCTTGCTCTTTGTTTTCAAAGAAAATGGCGGTTTTATATTGTGACCCTTTATCTGAAAATTGACCCTCATCATCAACTGGATCAATATTGCTCCAGAACACTTGTACTAAATCTTGGTAGTTTAGATGTTCTGGATCATATGTTACTTGAACTGCTTCATAATGAGATGTTTCACCACTTACTACCTCGTTATATGTGGGATTCTTGCTCTTTCCTCCTGTGAATCCTGATACTGATTCAATTACGCCTGGTGTTTTTTCAAATGCTGCTTCCATACACCAAAAGCATCCACCTGCAAACACTGCCGTTTTAGTTTTTCCACTTAGTTTGATTTCTTTTTTTGTTGTATTTTTCATATTTTCATCCAAGACTTGTTTTTGAGAT
The DNA here is from genome assembly GCA_964405725.1 of uncultured Methanosarcinales archaeon. GTDB lineage: Archaea > Nanobdellota > Nanobdellia > Woesearchaeales > GW2011-AR9 > CAYOOY01. The sequence goes on from CAYOOY010000004.1 coordinate 1,471, forward strand.
TCTACGCAACCAGTTAATAATATAGTGAGCAAAATTAGAATGCTACATCCAATCATCCATTTTTTCATGTTGTATGTATTCTGTTTGGCTTATTAAATATTATGTTTCAGTTATATTTTAGTTATGTTCTGGTTATCTAAATAAAAACCACCCATTAGGTTTTAGTAAACCTGGTACCTGGGCCATTATTTTTTTTTGTATTATTTGTGGCCCCTCTCCAGAGTGAGTATCAAGAACATGTTTTGCATTAAATAATCCTGATGCGTGGATACAATCTGCTTTAATGTTTGGAATGGGCGAGGTAAGAAGATCAATTTGGTGGGTTTGAAATTCCTCATCGAGTGTGGCAATATCAATTCCTATTACATGTGCGCCAAGTTCATGCAATACCCTGCATAACCATGGGTGATAATTCCCATAAATTGAATCTTCTGCTTCTTTTGAGCCACACCCCAAATCGATGATTGTTTTTCCCTTTAGATCTCCAAGCTTCTCTATGAGAAGTGGAAGAACTAATAATTTTGGAACAACAAGGGCATTATATGTTGGTTCATGCAAAAAGTAGTAATCTCTAATATTGTCTTTTACACTATATTCTAGCACACGTGCTTTTTCCCAATGTAATGGGTCGGCTTGATAACTTGAATAATCTAATACGTTCATTGCATTTTCCTCACTTCATCAAGTGTTGTTGCTTGTTCTGCTTTTTTCTCACGGGTACGAAGATATCTTGGAAAGCGCAATGCTATACCTGCTGTGTGAAATGGAGATTTTGTAATTTCAGCGCCGCTAATTTCTACCACTAATTCTGGAGTAAACCACACATCAGGTATCATTTCATTTTGTACTTTTGCGCGAGCGGGTTTCTTTTTAGAAATTAATGGGACTAATGTTGTATGTAATTTTTGTAAAGTATCATCAGTAAATCCTGTTCCTAATTTGCAAAAACTTACGAACTGATCCTTTTTTGTATCATAAATTGCGCAAAGTAATGCGCCAAACACTCCTGAACGTCGCCCTTTACCATAGAATCCACCAATTACAACAACATCTATTGTATCAGTAAGCGCTTCTACATATTCTTTTTTCCATTTAATCCAATTCCAGCCACGTGTTCCTGCCTGATATGTGCCATTTGGATCTTTAATAATAATTCCCTCATAGCCCTCTTGCAACATTTGTGTGAAAAATTCTTCTACTTTCTCTACTTTTGAACTGGTAATTTTTTCTGCAATTTTCAGATTCTTTGACTCTTTTACTACTTTTGTTATAGCATTAACCCGATCTGTAAGTGGAGCACTCATGAGTTCTTTTCCATCAAGATATAAGATGTCAAATACTTTTAGCATTACGGGAATTTTTTTAATATATTCTTGTACATTGTGTTTACGTCTTCGTTGCATTAATGTTTGAAAAGGCAAGTGATTCCCCTCTTGATCAATTGCAAGAATTTCTCCCTCTAAAATGAATTCTTTTGCTTTTATTCCAGAGGTAAGATGATCAACCAAATCTGGGAACTGAGATGTATTGTTATCAAGCCTTCTACTAAAGAGATTAATTGTACCATCTTTTGTTTTGTGGGCTTGAATACGCTCTCCATCATATTTTCCTTCTATTACAAGATCTCCTTCAATTTTCTTTTTAATTTCTTCAAGATCATTAACACGTTGTGCAAGCATCATTTTTATTGGCCGGCCAACTTTAACATTAATTTTTTCAAGACCTTTTAGTCCCTTTGTTGCCATTATTTCTGCTATGAGACCAACATCAGGACATAGATTATACGCGTGTTCGATGAGTTTTTTATTTGATTTTTCTCCAGTAAATGCAATTGAAAGAGAATCAATTACTGTCATATCTGCAACACCAAGCCGCAATGTACCAAGCGTTATACGGCAAATGTATTTAGCACCAGTGGAAGATGTACGTTGAAGTAAGGATACAATAAGATTAGTTTTAGTATCATTTGATCCACTTCCACTAATTGTAGAAATTTTGTTTAAAGTACCGTATAAATCATTGGTTGTTAGTTTAGTTATGGGTATTAGTGTTTGTGTTTTTGATTTACATAATTCTTGTGCTGCTAAACCAATGTCGCCATGTTTATGCGCTATCTCTTTTACTTTCTTGACTGACACTCCTGCCGCTTTTGAAATTGCTTTAATCACGTTTTGTTCAGCGATACCAAGAACGTTACTTTCATATTCTGCTCCTAATTTTCCTAAAATAAGATATGTCGTTGTGCTTATTTCTTTTTTTTCTATCTGTGTGAAAAATTCTGAAAGAATGGCACGCATATCGTTTCCTGATGAAATGGATTCAAGTTGTTCAAAGATTGTAACTAGTTTTTCAAAGAGCATATGTGCTTTGAGATAGGGAAGTATAAATAAGTTACTCTATTCTTACTAAATCTAAAAATCCTGCTTGAAATTTTATTCGTTGATTGATGTTTTCTCGTTTGGTTTGGTATCTTAGAGATTGCTCAACTTCTTTTTGTGCTTTTTCACGCATTGTTTGTCTAAATGAATGATCTAATTCATTGAATGCAAGGGCATTATGATAGGCAATAGGGTTTGTATTACGTAAGTACCAGGAATATCTGTTTCTTAACGCAGGATCTGATGTAAGTTGAGAATATGTTTGTTTAATTAGTGCAGATCGTTCGAGTTCAAGTTGTTCTAACTCACATTTTACTGTAGCATCTACTATATGGTATTTAGTATGAAATCTTGCTTTGCTCATTGCGTAAATGTGGCCTTGTTTATTTTTATTATTGTGAAATTGGTTATCTACTCTTACTCTATCGCCAATAATTAGCCTTCTATCTTCAAAAAAATCAGATCCTCTTCCAACAATGGTTGCATGTTTTCGTGGAATCCCTGAACATAGGGTATCTGATGAAACCATATCTATTAAACTAAACCTATTATCTCTTGGTCTTGCAAAATCTTCTCGGATTTGGCAAATGCTACCAACCATATTTGCGTATTTACCATTATCGAGATTTATAGATACTCTATCACCAATGTATACTTGCGGACACACTGTTAATTTTCGTTGAACTAGCATAAAAACGGTGCACAGTCAACAGTTTATAAATATTTCCTCTGTAGTAGTGATTGTTTTCGGTTTTTCTTAAATTTGCCACAATTCTTAAAAAGAAACATGGCTCAAAAATACCTATGTTAAAACAGTTGTTTCCAAGTCTTGTTATTCTCATGGTTGTTGGAGTTGCAATAATGGTGTCTGGATTACAGACTCCCGAGCGAGCATCACCAAGTAACTGGATTAATGAAGATCAAATTTCGTTGACGCAAGATCATGTTCGGTTAGATATTGCAGATGCAAGTTGGGCTCAATTTACAAATACTAATTCTATGGATCCTGTGATTGATGAGAATTCTCATGCAATACAAGTAAAACCAGATAGTGCTGCTGATATCAAAGCAGGAGATATCGTTGCGTATAACGTTGGCTCAAAAATTGTTATACATCGTGTCAGTTCAGTCGATATGGATTCTAAGGGAATATATTACACCTTGCAGGGAGATAATTCACGAATTGAAGATCCGGGCAAAATTCGTTTCACCGATGTTGTTGGTGTTGTCGTTGCGGTGATTTATTAATGTTGATGCCTCGCAGGAATATACTTAGTTGAATATTGCACTTCACAAAATGGATGTGCAATTTTATTGATTTCTACAATGGTATTTTGATTGGTTTGTATTTCGTAGCCAAACCTTGGTCCATCAACGTTGTATGCTTTTTTTTCAAAGATATTGCTAATGAACGCAACATTGCTCAATAATTGATCAAGAAACCCGGGTAGTTGAGAATCTCGTTGTGGCATTTCAAATATTTCATATTTGGTAATTCCATTTCTGGTATATGTATCTACTCTAAATTTACCATATATTTTCTGTCCATTTTTTCTATCCAATAAAGGTAAGATGTGTTCAAAGTCTTCTAACTCTGGTGATCCTCTTAATATGGCGCTTAGGTGTAATTCTAACATTGTAACTACTACTCGCTGAAGAGCAAATTTAATAAGGTTATGGTTGATTTTTGCAATATGGAATCTCGATCAGAAATATATAGGCAATCAAGATCAGTTATTGATGATTATTTTTTACAAAAATCTGTTCCACCAAATGCTATTCCTTTAAAGTCGATTGAGGACTTTGAAAATCCGCAATTTTTGCTCTATCCTCAACTAACGGGTCTTACTATTGTTACAATAGAAGAACATTGTAGATCGGATACCTGCATTAGTGTTATCAAAGGAGGAATGCACTCGATTTCTGGAAATGCTGCTTGTTATGGTTCGCAGTATTTCCAAGCAATTCCAAGTAGACATCATCCATTACCAAACAGATTCGAACATCTAACTTTAGATGATCTAGCTACCCGTGATATTTATTTGATTAAGAAGGAATGAGTAGTTATGTTGTTATTTTTATCCAATTAATTATCACCTTTCCAAATGCGTTTAGACGCCTTCGAAAAATACGTGTATATATTATATGTTCTTGCGAGAGACGTACAATTTGGTTTTTTCCTTTTGATTCAATGATTCCTACCATTTTTTGGTCTGTATAAAATGATGGCTGACCCATGAAATAAAATTTGTATTTATTTGTTGCTGGCGTGCCACGATGATCCGTATAGACTGCAAATGGCTTGAATGCGACGCTTCTTGCTCCAAGCGCTTGTAGTTTTGTAATTAACGGCTCAATTGTGCTTCCTGTGTGAACGGTATCGTCTATTAATAGAATATTTTTGTTTTCTATTGATTGTTTATATTTTTTGGAGTAAAATGTAACTTTTCCATTACGATCTGCTAGTAAAAATAATTTTTTGATATTCTGTATCTTTGTCTCTCTCATTGCTGCGTACAGTAGGGCACCTGGTACTCGACCACTTTTATCGATTGAATAAATAGTATCTATATTATGTGTTGAGATATCTTTAAGTGCATTTTTTATGTAGAAAAAAAGCAGTATGTTTCAAGTGGGCCTAAATCACGCATGATGTGGGATTTTATAAGTTGAGTGAAAATTGCAACAAATTGATCTAATTGTTGTTTGGTGGGATTATTATAATCTGGAACTGTTAGGCGAATAAATGTGAAGAAATATGCTTTAAAACGTTCTGAGTGATATCCTCTTCTTAATTGGTTACATCTCTCTAATTCAGTATATAATGGTTCGATTGTTGGCCAGTTTGACTTACAATATGTTTCAATTTTTTTATAATATGTAATACTATTCTCTTTTGTGATAAATTTCTCCCATGATGTATCAGAATGCTCATCTAGGATCTCATTCATTATCGTAATAAGGCCAAGAAGTGAGGTTTTTGTTTTATCTAATTCTTTTTGAAGAATGGTGGTTTGTAATTTTGTACTATTAATTAATTTTGGAATTGAGCCAACATAACGTGATGCTCTTTGCACAAGATCTTTTGTTAAGATTTGTATCTGTTCTTTTTGCTTTGGGTCTTCTAACGCCTGAATTATGCGGCGTGCGTATCTTTCTTGTTGTACTTCTAACTTGGCAGCACCTTGGCTGAAAAATCTGCCGCGCCAGAGTTGTTTGAGTCTTTTTTGCAAAGTTGGTCTTGCGTAATCACGGCTAATAATATTACTCATGTCTTCAATACGAATTAACTCTCTAAGCAGAATTTTTCGCTCTTTTATTGCTAATTCTTTGTTTTGCATCAAATAAGGGTAAGTTTGTAAATTAATAAAGGTTGCGAGAAGGTATTGGTTGAGATATGGTTAAATCGCAGAAAGATTTATAAAGAGGTCATAGCTAAAATATCAACATGAAACGATCCTCACGACGATGGAAGAAAAAGGGCCAAATGCGTTGGAAATGGCAGCGTAAGAAAATGAAAAAGGCTAAACGTAGACGTAGGATCCAAGCAGGATAGTGATTCTTAGTTTTTTATACCAATTTTAATTTATCATGGAGATCATTTTACAATTACCAAAAATGGAATCTCTAAAAATAAAACCTAACTTCTTCTAATAACTTATCAGGGCGACTGCAAATATGGCAACGCCAAAGATGATGAGAAGTCCAAGAACTTTTGGATTAAATAACGTAGCATAAATGTTTGTTTGAAAATCACTAGTAGCAACGCCTCCACTTGCATTAACAACTGTTGAACCGGGATTAAATGATTGTTCTGTTAATTGCTGACCAAGTACACTTGCAAACGCAGCAACCATTATGACAAGACCAATACCAATAATCGTCCACATGAGTGCCTTATCTTTCATGGCAGATACCAGATCTTTATCTGAAGCACCAAATAATTGAAATAAGAGAACCATCAATACGAGAAAAATAATGGTCACAACAAACCACGGGACCATGAAATTAATAATATCAATTAACGTTTGTGACAACAATACCATAAATGATGCTACAACGGCAATTAACGCATTAATTGCCATGTTATCTGAAATGCCTTTTGTTTTTGAAAGAAGCGCGTATACAATTGCGAACACAAGTAGTATGGCATAGACTGCATCAAACGTTTGAAATAAGCTTAAATCAAAAACAGTTGCCATCTTACTTCTTGATCATATCTCCAAGGTATCCAAAGAAATCTTTAGCGCTATTCTTATTGTTGTCATCATCACCAGTGATAAACGCAACTATTGCTCCAAAGATTGCAAGTATAATGAGTATCTCGGTTAATTCTGTTGTCCACCACGTCCAAATATTATATGGTCCAGTCCACATTTCAAGGGACGCTCCAAAGATGTATCCTACAAAACCTAATGTGACAATTAAGATGAATGGCCTTGCTTTATCGGAAAGACCTTCGCTACCAAATACACCTATTAACATAAGCATCATTACAATTGCAACTGCAAGCAAACTAATACTTGGTAAACTATTAAATAATACTTCAACCGGGTCATAACCAAGCGGTCTAAATCCGGTAAAATGTGGCATTACGAACAGAAGTGCAAGCACAAGTGCCATAATAACACGAAAATTCTTATTGTCTTTAAACAAAGGCATCTTTGCTGTTACTGCAAATACCAATGTGAATATTAAAATGAAAGGGAGCAAGAAGTCCATAAATCCATACTGTTGAAATAAATTGACAAGTCCTGCGAATCCTGATTCAAATACCATTGTGACCTCCTTTTGTGTATGTAATATTTACATGTATTATTAATCTTTGCTTTTTTCTTTTTTCGGTGATCCATCACGTGTGATGAAAATGATGAATCCAATTATGATTGCTACAAATATTAGTGTTGCTGCCCATTCTGCTTCCCAATATACAAATACTCCTGCGATATATTTTAACCATCCAAGTGCATTGAGAAAAATGGTTACTATTCCTATAAACATAAAGATCATAAAAAATTGTACCCATCCTTTGTAGTCTGATAAGGAAAATTCTTTATCTCCAAAAAATGATCCAACAAGCATTAAGAAGCAGACACTTAATATAACAAGTAACACAACATTTGCCATTACTTCGTTTATCACTGCTACTAGTTTTGTTGATGCTATAACCAAAAATGCGATGATGATTGCAGTCATGGAATTTAAATTCTTTTTTGGAATGGTGTTTCCATCAATTTTTTCAACACCAAGAATTTTAGTTTTTTCTAAAATGGCAAACACTATTGTAAAAACCAAGAGGAATGGAAGAATAATGTCGTAGACTCCTATCTTCGCAAGCAGTCCCACTACACCTCGAAATGCGCTCTCTTCAACCATAACATCGCCTCTTTTTACATTTAAAGCAACTTATTAGGATATATAAATCTTTCTTAATTGAAGTAATAGTGGCAGCGAAGTTTTTAAATAGTAGAAGTTTTTCGTATAATTGAGGTGGATTCATGCGGTGGTATATTATATCTTTAGTACTTTTGTTGTTGACTAGTTCAGCGTATGCTGCGGTATCAGTTACACCGATTGTGAATGATATTCATCTTGGAGAAACAGCTGAGTTTGCAGTTGTAGTTACAAATTCAGGAGAAGCTACAAAAACGTATAAAATATATTCTTTGGGTTCTGGTTGGGTTATTGATTCTTTACCTCAAGATCGATCATTTAGATTGAATCCTGGTGAGAGTAAACATACAAGAGTTACTGCAAAACCTGTTGTTGCATTTAAGCCAGGTTTATATGGCCCTTCATTTAATCTTGATTCCTATGAAGAAGGGGCAAGTGTTGTAAAGGGAGGATTCTCAACGCAAAGCCACGACATGGAAATTTATTTGCGTCCGGAAGGTCCAATTGATTATGTGCCAACTCTGCGTGTTGAAACCGATATGCTTGATAAAATTAAACCGCAGGATTCTTTATCTGTTAAACTTACCATTAATAACTTAAATCCACTTAATTTATCAAATTTAAAATTACAGGTGCAAAGTGATTTAACTGCATTTGAACGTGAACTTGATGTTCCTATGAATCCTCTTGAGCAAAAGACGCTTGAATTTTCAGTGCAACCAAGTCCATACGAGCAGCCAAAGGAGTATAAAGTATTTTTTGTCTTTAAACGATATGGTGAGACAGTAAAAATAGTTGAACAGCAAATTGAAATTGAATCTGTCCTTCCTTCTTTTGAATTACAGGTTGAAAAAAGTGGAAGGTTTCTCAAAACGACAAATCAAGTTAACGTTCGCAATTCAGGTAATGTATTAAATACGCAAGATGTGGAAGTTCCAATTGGATTTTGGAAAGGCATCTTTACAACTGGAGGAGATATTGTATTAAATGATAACGATCAGCGCGTAGTTAGATGGACTCTTAAATTGCAACCAGATGAAACAAAAGTTGTTGAATTTGTAACTAATTTTAGAATTCTTGTATATGTGGTGGTATTACTATTGTTATTAGTTGGATTTTATTGGTATGTACAATCACCAGTGGTATTGCGAAAATCAGCAGTGGTGGTCAAAAGTGATCGTGAAGATGGATCACTTTCAGAAATTAAAGTAACACTTGAATTAAGCAATAAAACGAAAAAGCCAATTGAATATATCACCATTAAAGATACTGTCCCTGCCATTGCTAATGTTGAGAAAAGTTTAGCTCTTGGAACACTTCGTCCAAAGGAAGTTAGGCATGGAAAAAGAGGAACAAAAGTTATTTGGGCACTTACAGAAATTGATGCGCATGAGCATCGTATTATTACCTATAAAATTCGTGCAAAACTAAACATTTTAGGTACGTTTAGTTTGCCGCGAGGAGTCATTGAATACGGGCATGGAAAAAAGAAGCGAAAAGCATATTCTAATATTTTTCGCTTGGGTGAATAGATACTAGGATCAGTTGGTTAGATAATAAAAACATTTATATATAAGAATGAGGCAAATACAAACATTAGTGGTGGAAATATGAAAGACTTTTTTTTAAACTTACGGGAAAAATTTGCAGGCCCAATGCCTGAAGAAGAACTCTTTGAAGAACAAGCTTCTGAGGAGTATGTAGAGTTGGATAACGCCCAGAAAACAGATGATACGCGTTCAAAAGTAACAGTGCGACCATTTGTTATGGAAGAGTTTGAAGATATTAAAGAAGTGCTTGATGTCTTACGTGAAGGCAAAACTGTTGCGTTGATAAATATCAAACCACTTAAGGAAAAGGATATCGTGGAACTCAAACGAGCTGTTGGTAAATTACGTAAAACCTGTGATGCAATTGATGGTGATATTGCTGGTTTTGGTGAAGATTACGTTGTTGCTGTTCCCTACTTTGCAAAGATTCATCGACATAGTCAAATAGATGAATAGAATTTATTATTTTTTCTTTTGAGTTAAATTTAAATAGAAGATGCATCCATATGCATCTTACGCCACGGTCGCTTAGTCTGGCGCGAAAAAGCGGAGCTTTTTGAGCTGTCCGCTATTCACGGACAATATAGCGCAGGATTGCTAAGGACGATTAGTCTTTATGATTTCCGTTTGTACCAAACATCCTGTCCCATCTGGGATCGCCGGTTCAAAATCGAGTGGAGCGAGATTTTGTCACGAACGAGGTAAATTCCGAGTGACTTGACAAATTGGGTGTTCCTTTCGGATGAAAGTCCGGCCCGTGGCGCTTTTTTCATGAAATCTTATAAAGAAATGACTAATTCTTGCTACGATGCCTAAGATAAATGTACGAGGAGCCGAATTTAATTTTAATCCCATTAGGGATTCCCATAATAGGCGCGCGCAACAATTTCATAATAGTATTATTTCTAGTCTTAAAAAAATTGAGGTCTCTGAAGATGATATTGAAATTTCGCTAGAGGCTAATTGTAGGGCGCGTGCTCCTGCATTTTGTGATTGGTACTTTGATGGATTTAATTTACATTTTAGTTGTAAATTATATGATAAGTTTGCAGAGAATCTATTTGTTGTATCTAAAGTAATTGAGTATTATGTTAATTTGTTGCTAAATGAAGAACTAACTTTAAATGAATTTACTTCTAAATTTATGGAAGAAGAAGATATTGACAAACAACGTGATAAAGCACGAGAATTGTTAGGTGTTGATAAAGATTGTGTAGATAGTAATGAAATAAATAAAAAGTATAAAGATCTTGCAAAAAAGTATCATCCTGACATGCCTGAAGGAAATATAGAAAAATTTAAAGCGATCAACAACGCACATAAAATGCTCAAACGAGAATTAGATTAGTACAAAAATATTTAAACTCCTTTTGTTTCTCTTAATTAACGATGAAGAAAAAGAAGTACGCCCATATTCATTGGTCAGATAAATATATCGATCGAGTTTTGCTTCTTGGAATAGTTGGTGGTATCATTTTAATGGCGCCAGGTTTTATTCGAAGTGATTTTAATCTGATGTTCGACATAGGTAATTTTTTACTTCTTGGTGTCTTTATTATTGATTTTGGTCGGTTACTTGCAAAAAGTAAAGGTGCTGCAGAATTTATTAAACATCATTGGTGGGATGTTATTGTATTGGTATTCTTTATTTTCTCTTTTAGTTCATTTTTCTATTTAGGTTTAGGTCGAATTAGTTGGTTAGTGCGAGAGGAGAGAATTGCGACGCTGTTTCATCGATTTTGATCATTCCCAACTAACATTACCACACGCAAAATGTTCAGGTAATGGAACTGATGTGCCATCACTAAATTCTATGGAGGATCCATCTTTTGTATTCAATTTGTAGGCAAAATTATCACCTGTGTGGTCGTAGTTAATACTTGGAATTATATCTTCTGGTTTTTTGCTAATTGGAATATCTCGTTTGAATCCTTGTTCATTAGTAATAAATGGTGTATTTAGTTTAGCACAATAGACGATGAATTCTTTTCCGTTTGGTAACCATTCTCCATTATAACAATTTCCCACGTCTTTTGGTGTAGGGATTTTTGTTTGTTCTCCATTTCCTTTTAGAAGATAGACATCTTGTGTAGGTCCTTTACTACCTGTATATATTACATCGATTTTTTTTGGGTGGCCAGCAATTTGCGTATATGTTAATAATTTATTTTCAAGTAGTCGTGGCTCTGATCCATCTCTAGGTATGATGTATACACCCAATTTTCCATTTAATCCACAGATGGAGACAATATTTTTTGCATCTTGTGACCAATCGGCTGAGAAACATTCTGGTGGTTGATTTTTTACTTTTGTTGCGTGGCCATCTTTGAGAGTGTAAAGTAATGTACCTTCTCTAAATAACGTCGTTTCTTCTTTTGGCGACCAAATTGGTTCGCTCCAAAATACCTTTAAATGTGATTTGTCTTTTAATTCATGAACAAGAGAAAATGATTTATCTTTTATTTCGTATATTCCTGTTTGGCTCTCATCTATAACATGTACACAAGGGATAACGACTTTGTGTTCAAGTTTTTCTTCTGCTTCACTTGCACATGCTGCAAGTGCTAAAGAAGATAGTAGTAGTGTTTTAGTAAAATATTGTTGTATTTTTGTGGTTAGTGTCATTTTGCTACTTTGAAGTAACTTGTTTTTATAATGTTTGTGGTCTTTTTGCAAACCGACAATTATATAAATGACAATAATCTACTTAGTTGTTAAAAGATGGTGGATAGTCATAAAGTATGGAGTGCATTAGGTATTCTTTTAGTTCTTGGATTATTAGTTGGTGGCTTCTTTTTATTGGATAATGATGGAACGAAGGCTGGGAAGGCGTTTGCGTCAGCCCAAGGTAATTTTGACCAAACAGGTAGTGTTCTTACAATTGATTACAATAGAATATATGACAAAGGTTACGATAGAAATTATGGTAAACACTTGGAACAAAAAGGAGCTTTAGCAGCATGGAAGAAAGGTTTTGGTGACGCGTATACACTTGAGGCCACCTATTTTGATGCACGGACATATATTCATGAGCCAGTTTCGAACAATAAAGGGTTAGCTGTTTATAGTACTGACCTTGGTAAGAAAACTCATTATTTTACATTCTTTGAAGGACCCGAACTTATTGTTATACCTCCTCATTATTATCAAGTTGGTGATTACAATTGGCTGCCACACTCTTTGAGTACTACTGTTTTAGGTAATGGGGATTTATTAGTTGCTTACATTTGGGGTGATAAATCGCAAATAATTAAGTCTAAAGATATGACAGCAGGTAAGGTACATAATTTTGGTGCATTTCAACAACCTCATTTTTTTGGACCATTAACGAATGGGCCTGCGCAAGGTGGAGTTGGAAATAATGGTTGGCTTTGGAAGGGTGACGATCCTGGCACTAAAACTTATCTAGTTAACCCAGTGCAGAAAGTATTTTTTAAAGAAGGGTGTTCAGGAGCTTCAATTTGTTATTCAATTACATTACAACATCATATTACAGATGTACCTTTTATTGAAGTATCAGCTAGTTCTGATGGGCATGTGTTTAATGGGAAAATAGAATACCAAGATGGGACAAATAAGACTCATCAAGATTGGTTATCTGATTATTCATCAACTCTTAAATCTGTTACAGTTAGTGACGGTAACGATAATCAAGGTCAACCAAAATTTAAAACTGAATATGTCCCCGGCCCTTCTACTTTTAAAATAGCACCCACTCAAAAATCTCCTAATCAATTAATTAGTTCGACAGATGCTTCATGTGGTGGTTTTTTATCAGAAGGGAAAGTTCTTCCTGACCAGTCTGAGACACCGGAACTAGTATTGGTTGATTCGCTATGTAAATCCATTGAAGTTGCTGGTAAGGCAGTCACTTCTCTTGAATGTAATAAAGATTTTAGATATACAAAAACAATGAATGTTTTGAATGGTTTCCTTGGAGCAAATAGCGACTTTTTATGTTTTCCTTTGGGAGTTGATAAAGATAAAACAGATGATACCTCTTCTGGTACTCACATAAGTCGTGATTCTTGGGTTGAATGTGATGCATTTGGAGATGGTCGAATTTCTGGTAATAAACAACGTGGTGTTGGTGTTAAAAGTGGGATTTTGGGTCCTCAAATAAAAGATTATATTAAAGATGATTTAAATCCTCAATTTGGTTCTGTAAAACAATCAGACCAGGCAAACTTTTACCTATGTGGCGTACACGAAGGTCGAGAGAAATGGTTCCCATGTAAAGGAAAAGACTTTGAAGGTAACGATATTAATAAAGGAACAAAACAAGTTGTTAGTTTGAATAGTACCCATAATGCTATTTTTCTATGTACCGATAATGGATGGAGTGAAGCCGCTGAGAGTAAACCTTATGTTGTTCCTAAAAAAGGGGAGAGTTGTACTGTTTATAGGTCTAAGGCTTGTGAACCAGGACTTACTTGTGATTATACTTCTAAAGTTTGCTTAGGGAGCGTAGGATATGATTGTTCTGATGACAAAGATTGTGCTACTGACTATAAATGTGATAAAGGTGAGACTGGTCAGTGTATCCTTAAAGGTGGATGGTTTGATGGTGACTCACAAATAATGTATCATTCATTTGATGAAGCACGAGTTGGCAATTGTATGGACAATGATATTTATTTTTCAAGTGGGCAAAGTTATCTTTTCACTCCAAGGTGGCTTGATGAAGATGAGGCTAAGAAAATAGGTAGTTCTTGCCCAGATCAAATGAAAAAGTTTACATTGGGAAAAGAATATAATGTGGTGACTACCGATGCAATAGTTAACAAAGGTTTTGTATTTGATGGAACGGAAGATGTTTATCTTAAAGCAGAAAGAGATTTTGGATATAATCCTGAAGGTCAGCGTGGTTTTCCACATGGATTAACAGATATGACAGTCTCTTTTTGGTATCGTGCTGATGGAAGTAATGATCATGCGTTATTCTCTTCAGCTAACCTTAAGCAGGACAATGAATTTTTATTGTTCTTTAAAGATGGAAAGCTACAGGTAATTATTGATGGAGAAACTCAAACAGTCTCTGAGAGAAATATTGTAGATGGGAAGTGGCATAACATTATTCTTATACGGGAAGGATCTAAATTAACAACATATATTGATACCAAAGAAAATAAAACCGAGAACTCTTACAAAAAATCTGGTCCTTTTGATGTTGTACTTACTTTGTGGGGTCAAGAAATTGATTTCTTTGCAAAAAGCCAAACCCCTATTACTTTTTATGATAAAACGCCTCAAGGAAAATACAACCAAAGTACCGGTTATAACAGCAAAAAATTCTCCATAGATCCTAAACAGGCATTTAAAGGGGTATTAGATGAATTAAAAGTATGGAATTATCCTCTAAAGGAAAGTCAATTATTTAGTCCACCTTCTGCTGATCCAGTAGTGGGGGATGCATGTACTCATGATGAAAATTTGCCTGTTCTTGGAAAAGATGGGAACGCATATTTGTGTGTAAGTAAAAAATGGGTGCTTCCAAAAGGTGGAACTTCAAAATGTGATGCTACTGATGTTTGTTCTCAAGATCAAGTGGGTAAAACTACATGTAATGGTGGAACTAAGATTGCTGAATGTAAAGTGAATGCTGATGGATGTTTGAAATGGGTTACAAAATCTGAATGTAAATCTGGTGAAACATGTGGTACTCCTGATAAGCCACTTAGTGTCTGTTCAAAAGCAAAAACCTTCGCAGATTGTCAAAAAGAATTAGATAAAGCAGGCACAACATACACAGTAGAATCAGCATCTAAAACAGCATATGGCATTTCACAGTGCTTAGGACTTGCGGCTCCTGCATCTACAGATGATAAAAAGAAGGACTCAGCACCATAGATATAAATGGCGAAAAAAACTCAACAGCGGAAAAGTACACGACGACGTAAGAAAGTGAATCATCCTAAAGTTACTCTTATCACGCCAAGTGTGAATGTCTCAGGACCGTCAGTTAGTTATGAAACGGCAGTAAATAAACGAAGTATATTTCAACGTGTAAAACAGGGATCTCAAAATGGTGCTGCACAAATAAAAGATAGGCTCTCGATGTTTGCTAAACCAAGAGCTCCACAACCAGTTCATGTTCTTGAAGGAAGAAGAGTAGTTACAACAAGACCTACTCCAGTTGCAAGACCTACACGACCTATTCAAACGCCTAAAGTAGCTTTAACTCCTGAACATCACGCATCACATCGTAAAAAAGCTCTTACAATTACATTTTTCACTCTTGCTGTATTAGCAGCAATTACATTCATGTTCCTGTATTCTGGCACATTTGTTGGAAAAGCTATTGATACGGGTGGCGCAATTGTTGCAAAAGATGGCGGGTTTGTTTTGCCAGTTACTGCATCAGAAATAAAAGGAAAAACAGTAGCAATAGAATTTGCAATGACTCTACCAAAGGGAATTGATTGTAAATCAGTTGCGATGAAAAGTAAACTAGGATTTAAAGATAAAGCACACGTTGTAAAAAGTCCAAAATGTGCTAATAATAAAATCACATTTACTGAAGCAACATTAGATCCAGCTCAAGCAAAAACAGGCAAATTTGCCATTGCAGATATAGTCTTTAAAGATGTGGCTGGCGGTTCATATAACTTTACATATGATTCCTTTAACATGTATTCTCTTGATAAAGATGCTACGAATATTGCAGGGGATATTTCTGGAGCGAATGTTACTGTTGGAACAAAGCTTACTTGTGTAAGTAAAGATGGAACTACTACTTTTGGTAAAAAAACACTCAAAAACACCTGTACTTCAAATGGTGGAAAAGCAATTCAATATTCATGTACTCAAACTAAAGAGAAAAAAAGCGCTATTAAAAATGCAACGACAACATGTAAATACGGCTGCACAAAAGGCGCGTGTAAACCAAAACCTACAGATGCGCCAACGTTAGTTGATGTGAAATTCCTACCTCCTGCATTAGGTACATATAATTTTACGCTAACACCTGATGATGACATGGGTAAGTCTTTTGTATGGGTTGAATTCTTAGGAGCAAAAGGTGAGATTCTTTCGCATACGGCGCAACCAACTGGCGCAATTAAAAAAGGTAGTTCTAAAACATTCCCTATCAAAGTTACTGCAAAGAATGTTAAATCATCAAAAGTAACTGTCTATAATTCATTTGATCCTAAATTATGGACTGTCAAATCAAAAGATGTGACACAAACACATACATATAAGAAAACAACTTCGACGGGTGCAGGGCCATGAGATATCTACCATTGATTATTATTCTTGCACTTTTGCTTCCAAGCACCTTGGCGGTTACGGGCGTCCTTACAAAAACTGATTTTTCTGCAACTGAGATTGTTGAAATTAAAGTTACAAAATGTGCAGTTGATTCATTAGTACAAATTAAAAGTCCAGATCTTAAACAACAAAGTTTAGAAGGTGGCGTTAAAGAATGGGTTAAAAAATATAGCGCAGCGTCTCATAAGGCTAAAGGGAAATATTCGGCCAATATTATTTGTGGTGATAAATCTAAAGATGTAAAATTATTTTGTGTAGATAGTCCTGATTGCTTGAAACCAAAAAAAGCATGTGTTGCAAGTTTTACTGATTGTGGTGAATATACGGAATGCACTAATGGTGTACAGAAAAGAGATTGCGCTGATGTAAACAAGTGTGATGCGAAAAAAACCACAAAATCTGAAACTAAATTTTGTACTGTTCCTAAACCAATTCCACCTGTAGTTACAACAACAAGTGAAGATGATTTTGATGATGAGGAAGATGAAGACGATTTCGATGATGACTTTGATGATGAAGACGACGAAGATTTTGAAGAAGAATCATCCTCTCTTGGTTTAATTATTGCAATCGTTCTCATTGTTCTCGTACTTGGTGGCGGTGTTGGCGGATTTTTATGGTGGAAGAAACAACAAGGTGGCGGCGGTGAAGATCTTACTCAGTTAGAAGATTGGATTGCAAAAGCGCGTGCAGCTGGTCAAACTGATGATCAAATCAAAGCAACATTATCACAAGGTGGCGAGTGGAAGCCAGATCAGATTGATAATGCACTTGCTGGGAAATAGTTTCTTAGTTAAATGAACCTCTATTTAACGATAACTATATAAACCAAAAGTATTTATCTAGTGTAAAAGAGATGGTATATTGTGGTACGTCGAAAAAAGCAGCATAGTAAGCGAACTAAGAAAAAAGTATCTTCTAATAATAGTGCAAAGCATCATGAATTGTGGTTTGCAGCTGGAATTGCATTTGTTGTCGCATTAATGATCTTTGCGGTTTATACTACACTTGATCAAAGTAAGAGTGTTGCTGGATTGGCAACAATGGTTACGTGTGATAATTGTGATGCAAGTAGTTTTGCAAAAGATACAAAAGTAACATATACTCTAAAAGAGGGAGATACTGTAGAATTTTATTTTGGAAGTAGTACTAAGCGCTACCTTCGCATAGATAAAATTTATGATGAGAATCCTTACTTCACTTTCGATATATATGCAGAAGATGGAAGTAAAGATGGTTTTTCTGTTTATAATAAGGACTATCAGTTAATTAATATTGATCCTAATGATAAATTTCAATATGATGTTTCTTTGCAATTTCAAAATTATGGTGTAGATTCTGTAATCGTTGATGTGTTTTATACTGAAAAATATGTTGTAACTGAAAATAAAGTAGATTGTGAGAGTACACCTGCGTGTGCAAAATTATTTGGATTAACAAAACCAACAGTGGTTGATATGTGTGATGCTGTTGAAGTGAGTGGGAAAGGACAAGTTAAAATGGTAGTGGGGGAATCTTCAGGTCTCGAACCAGAAGTTCAAGATACATTGTGTACAAAAAGAGTATACCAAGCGTATCCTTCCTTAAAATCTAAATCTGATGTATTTGATAAAGACTTGGTTAATTATGTTTGTGCTTTTGTCTATAAAGGAGTGTCCATTGTTCAAAAAGATGATATCTATCAGTGGCTTGGCGTACGAGAAGTAAATGATTATGCTTCTGGTGTTACTTCAGAAGCAATGTGGGATCAATTATGTCCATCTGTTGCTAATGAATTAAATTTTAAATATGCCAAACAATTGACAACTGTTAAAGATGTAAAAAAGTGTATTGATAATATTGCTCTAAGTAAAAAAGGTTCTTCTTCTTTTAACTTTGATGGTGGAACTGATCCTCGTAATCCTTTATATAAAGATGGTTGCGCAACTAGTTGTAATCAATTAGCGAAAGGTAATAATGCTATCTGTACGTCTCAGTTTAAAGATGCAAAAATTTCTCTATATGGAAATGAAAAATGTATTGGTGTCTACAATGGAATCCCAATAATTGATGTAAATGCTCAGCTTAAATATGGAACTAATAAAGAATTTAGTTATGATTGGGAATCTGTATGTCCCACATATCTGGCTTCCATTAAAGGATTGACATTAAATGAAGCGGTTGGAAAGGGATGGTATAACAAAGATGGATTATATCCCTTTTCAGGTGCATCTAATACTCTAACTTCTGCATATGCTCAAGCAAAAAATTGTATAAATGAAAATCCATCTAAAAGTAGCTTATATGATCTTTCCTGTTCTGGAGAAATGTGTACCAATGGAATAGATGATGATAATAATGGTGAAGTGGATTGTGCTGATATAAATCAGTGTGCAAGTAATGCTAAATGTGAGAAAAAGGAAGTTAGTTGCAGCGATAATTTTGATAATGATGCTGATGGTAGTGTTGATTGTAATGATGATGATTGTAATGGAATCTGCTCGCAGAAAAATTGTGTGACTAAAGATGGAAAACAAGTGTGTACAACTTTACCTCTCGAAGTGACTCATTCTGGGCCGTTATTTTTACCAGTTGTAGATAGTGGACGTAATACACCTGCTGCAGATAAAGGTGATGGTTTTAGCGCAGTAACTGAATTTGCTCACTCTCCAACCGATGACATATATGAAATACAAATCAAACAAAATGCCGGAACACTAAGTTCACAATATAAAGTTCTGAAAAATAAACAAGTTTTACAAGAAAACAAAGAATTATTTTTAGGGGAATGGGACACGATACTTGGTGGTGAAGGAGCAAAACCTGTTCCTATTTTTCACGTAGGATATAAAGAAATGGTTGGTAGTAAAATAACATTTGTTGTTTCTGAAAATCCCTTTCCACTAGAAAAGAAAGTTCATGTCTTGTCTTGTCTTGGAAAAGATAGTAAATTGTGGAAACAAAACTATTTGTATGTTCTTGATTCTTCAATTGCCGCCAATGTTGATACCTGTTTTGAAATTGCAACACCAAGAGTTACATTTGATTGTAATGGCAATTCAATTACTAATACGAATATGAAACATTCTTTTGCTATTACAGCAAGTGATGTTACTGTAACAAATTGTGCATTAGAAAGAGGAATTAAAGCAAACGGTGTATATCAAAACATAATTAAGAATATCAAAATTACTAAAAATGGATTTAATCATGCAGGAAATGCTATTGAAATTTCTCATGTCGATGGATTAGAAGTTCATAGTAATAATATTAAAACATGGAACGGAGATGCTATTGTCATAAATGGATTTGTCAATTCTATCTCAGAGAAGCATCATATTTATGCTAATACTATTGAAACACAGGAAACTGCTATTAGTATGATATATACTGATAATAGTGCATTTGCAAAAAATACAATCACTAAGGCAAAGTATGGTATTATTCTTCAAAACAGTAACAAAAATACCATTCGTGAAAATGTGATCAATAATGTTCGGTTTGAAAGTATTAAATTAGGAACATCTGAAAATAATGTACTTCTTGCAAATAAAATTATCCCTGAAATTAATATTGCTGGTTCAGTAGGTATTGATTTAGGAGCAGCACATAAAACAACGTTGGATGGAAATAGCATTTCTTCAGCACAAAATGGACTTAGTATCGCATCCTCAAAAAATCTAATATTAAACAACAATAAAATTTGTTCAAATACGAAAGATCTGGATTGTAATGCTGCTCAGTACAAAGTTACAGGAACTGGTAATAACTGGGATACTATGGGCTGCAAAGACGAGTTCTTATCTAAAGAAGAGTTATATCTGCCATGTGGTGTTAAATGGTGTGCAAATAATTGGAAATATTCTGATAATAATGCCAAAGAACATGGGCCATTTTCATTATGTAGTACGACTGCTGGTGATGGAAAGAATACTGCTGAGCCATGGTGCGCGTTAGAAGTTAAAGATGATTTTTATGTGAAAGGTGATCAAGGAACAACGTGGAGATACTGTCTTGGTAAAGAGAAAAACTCCATTGTAAAAGCAGGTGAAGATTGCTCAACAGCCACTTGTGAAAGTGGTCTTGCGTGTGTAAATAATAAATGTGTTAATGATAAGCCAGATCTATTAATTGAAACTATTGAGTTTTTCCCTACTGTAAGTGGAAATGTTAAATTTACTGTAACTGTAGAAAATATTGGTGTTGGCAATGCTGGTGCGTACAATGTTGATGTAGAATTATGGGAAAGTACAACGTTATATGATACTTCAGCTCAAAGTAGCAAGGGATTAGCTGCTGGCTCAAAAGAGACATTTACATTTGATATTGATGCTGGAAATAGTGATAATATCAAAGTATATGTTGATAAGGCTAATGTGGTAGTTGAATTGGATGAGAGTAATAATTTCAAAGCAGAACTTGTTCCTGTAAAAGAAGTAGTATTGGGTGATTCATGTGGTGGACCTAATAAGTGTGGAGTTGGTTTGGCATGTGTAAGTGATTCTTGTGTGAATGTTGATGGGAAAGTAGGAGCGTATTGTGGTGCGACTTATGGTTGTGATAGCGGGTTGGAATGTAAGGATAGTGCGTGTGTGAAGAAGGCTGATCCTGTGGGAAGTTCTAATGTTGTTAAGGGCGATGTTAATGGTGATGGAGTTATTGATGTGTTAGATGTTATAAAAACTGTAAATCATATTGTATATTCAGATAAAAAGTTAACAGGAAAGCAGTTGTCTCCCGCTGATACAAATTGTGATAGTGTTATTGATGTTTTGGATGTTATTAAAATAGTTAATAATATTGTAAAAGGAAATGCTATTTCTCAATGTGATGGTGGACTCGCATGAAAAAATTAATATTTCTTTTATTGATTTTGTGTCCTCTTTCATTTGCCTTTTCAGTCGATCTTTCTTGTCCAACAGATGTTGAAGCAAAATCAACTGTAAATTGTGATTTGGAATTAAAAGAAGCCATTGATTTGTTAGCATTTCAGTTTAATTTTGAAGTTCCTGATGGGTTTACTCTTAGCGAGAAAAAGATTACCTCCAGTTTGATCAAATATGATTCCTTAGATAGACCAGCTGTAGTGTTTAGTCTATCACCAATTGAAAATGGAAAACTTGGAACAATTCATTTAATTTCTGGATCGACTAGTGGAGAAATAAAATTAGTTGAGAAAAAACCAGAATTTACATCTAATGTTGCAACTGTAACTGTTAAAGGAAGTACTGCAACTACTAGTGATACTAAAACTGCGCCTGCGGTTACTGCAACTTCAAATAGTGAAACAGCAGATACTGTAACTGCTACTGATAATACTGAAGAAAAACCAAAACCTATTGCGGACCTTAATTCACATTTAGATGAACCAGTTAAAGAACCTGCAAAAACTCAAGATACAAAAGAAGAAGTTAAAAAAAATCCTGTTAAAGAATCAGAATCAAAAACATTACCTAAAAAAGAGGAAAAATCAGTTCTTGGATCGTTTTGGAGCTGGTTAACATCGCTATTTTAGCAAAATACATATAAAGACTAAGAAAATGCATACTATGATGAAAAGAGGGGTACTGGTGTTGTGTGTTCTATTGTTATTAGTTCCTGCTTCATTAGCGTTTAGTGTTGATTTGTCTTGTTCTCCTACAACTGTTTCTGCTGCTAGTACATTTTCTTGCGATTTGGTGTATAAGAAAACAACAGAAGATGTTCAAGGACTTCAATTTAAATTAAGTTATCCAAGTGATATGAAAGAAGGAGCTACTTTTGTTACAAATCCTGATTCTAATTTTAAATTGACATCAATTTCTGGAAATGCAGTTTTTTCTCCATCATCAGTTATATCTGATGGAACAAAACTCGCGACACTTAACTTTATTGCTGGTTCTTCATCTGGACCTCTTTCTGTTGAACCAATTCAGGCAAGTGATGCTAATGGTGATTCATTGAAGTCTGGGTTTACAAAAACAACACAAACTATTACAATATCAACAACTCCAACTGTTAAAAAGGACAAAGATGGATGTGTTGTAGATTGGAGTTATTATTCCGCTGATGGAAAAACAAAATATGGTGGACCATTTAATGGATGTAGTAATATAGCGTACGCTGACGGCACATATTGGTGTGCAACTAAAGAAGCTAATTATAAAAGAGGAAGTGGAAAAGAAGGGGTTGATTATAAGTTATGTAAAGGAAATGAGAAAAAAACAGATATGCAAAAAGACCTTAAGTGTTTATCATCATTTTATTATGCTAAAGATGGAAAAATTCAAGGAAGTGAATTAACTGGTTGTGGAAAGCACGCTGGTACATCATATGATTGGTGTGCGCTTAGAACAGAAAAAGTTGATGGAAAAGATGCGTATGTTTCTGGTGGTATTCCTGGGTATGATTGGAAGAAATGTACTCCTGTAAGTAAACCTCCTGTAGTAGCTAAAGAGGGAGAATCATGTAAAACTAACAAATGTGATACTGGTTTGTCTTGTATAGCGGACACATGTGCTAAAGCAGATGGTACAGAAGGATCAGCGTGTGATAGTTCTAATCTCTGTGATACTGGATTAGAATGTACAGGTAATAAATGTGTGAAGAAAGCTGCTGATAAGAAAGTTGTTGATGATAAACCTGTTTCTAAAATTGGAATTGAAGATGCAATTAAACAAATTAAACTTATTTTACAAAATTCAAAATATAATCAATTACAAAAAGTATCTCTTATTGCTGGAGTATTAAAGCAACATCTAGGATGAAAACTATAAAAATATTAGGGCTTGCACTTGTAACAATACTTCTTTCTTTTGCTGCTATCGCAATTGGAGAATTTGGTGGGTCTGGATTGGGTGCTTCTCCAAGTGCTGCTAATTCATTACCTGCAGCAAATACGGTCCCTACAGTTGATAAAGTCGATACATCTACGGCAGATGTCTATGTACCTATTGATAAAGCAAATAAGAAACTATTATTATACAACGACTTTAGCGGGACTCACTCAGATCCAAATGAAAATTACTATGTAGATATGGAAATAAAATCCAATCCTGGGGACTCTATTAATGTATTGAAAGGTCGATTAGCAAAAGGAGTTGGTAATGCAGTATATATCTACACAGAAGAATATAAAGATGGTGTAGACACGTTGTATAATATTGGATTTATAAATATTCCTGAAAAATACTTTGATGATCAAGCAACTTTTACAGTTTCATTATGGTACAGGACACCAAAAGATGGGAGTGCCCTTTTATCTGGAAGTAACCCGAAAGCTCCGCAAGAATTATTATTCTGGATTCCAAAAGATGATGCAGTACATGACTTCTCCGTCTTCTATAAAGAAAATGAATATAAGTTCAATATCCCTTCTTCCTTACAAATTCCATCATTAGCAGATAATGATTGGCACAACATTCAAGTTGCTTTTAGTGATGGTGTCATTTTCGCCTATCTAGATGGCGTTGCTCTAACCCTTGCAAAAGGAAATCCTTCATTTGTTAAAAAGAAATTAGATATTGATTTTGTTTCGCTGGGTCTAAGACCTTATTTTTGGGGGGATGTCATCGATGCAAGTTTTATTTATGTTGATAGCACTTATGCGGTCAAATTTAAGGATGCTGAAAATGTAGTACTAAAGTCAAATTTTAGTGCTGCATTTCAAGGTTGGTTTGATGAATTACGTATTGATGATTATGCGCTAAGTGCGCAAGAAGTGCAAACGCGATATAAAGAAACAAAAGATCCTTTAACAAAGAATTCTTGCAAGTTTGCAAGTGATTGTAAGGGTACGCCTCCAAAAGGTCTGAAATTAATTTGTGAGAAATCTTGGTGCACGTATGTTGATGGGAAAACCAGTTCGCCTAAGGTTAAAGATCCCCTTACAAAATTAGTGGAATTCATTCATGGTATACTTGTTGGAAAACATTCTACACCTCAAAAATTAGATAAATTATCTTTAACATTAAAATCATACTTAGAAAACGATGCCAACTAAAAAACGAAAACAACGAAAAGGGTACAAGCGACTTCCTCCACATAGTTGGGAAGCTCATCACATTACAAATCATGGTGAAGTAAAGAAGCCTCTTGTTATTGCGATCATTACAGTTGCATTACTCATTGGAGTTGTTAGTTTATTATTATTATCAGATACATTTGTTGGTAAAGCAGTGTTTGTTGAAGATTCAAAAATACCTTTGAATGCTGGAGGCGTTTTTTATACTGATAATGAGGCGTTCTTTTTACCAGGTGACGAAAGTATTGTAACTGTTAGAGCAAATATTGGTTCTAAAAAAACAGTTGCCGTGGGATTTACATTGGACCTCACAGGAAGTCTAACTTGTGATGATTTATTAGGGGTTTATGATAAAACTGGTTGGAAGGTACTTGCATGGGACAAGTATGAATGTAAAGATCTTGGATCTAAACATCAAATTACTTTTGAGAAAGGAACACTAAATTATTTGCAGGCAAAAACTGGTGTCTTTGAAATTGCTGAGATTGAATTTTATACTGGTGACGCAGGGGAAGATGTTATGTTCAATTTTGATAGCTTGGTAGTGTATGAATTGGGAACTGCTGATGATATTTTGACTACAAAGCAAAATGTGGAGGTTTTCTTCAAGGATCCTTCGAGTGATAAAAAACCTGATGACAAGAAACCAGATGTGTGCACAGATTCGGATGGTGGTGTAGATCTGAGTAAAAAAGGAACAGTTACTGGTCTTGATAATACAGGAAAACAAGTTACAAAAGTCGATGAGTGTTATGATAAAGTATCTAAACAAGGTATCATTGATTATATCTGTAAACAGAATGGAAAAACAGTTAGTGGCTATCCTGCTGATTGTCCAGAAACTCACGTGTGCAAAGATGGTGCGTGTGTAAAAAGCGGCATCGGTTTTCCTATAATTCCTATAGCAGATCTTGGATTTACCATTATCCCACATGATATTAAAGCTAATTTGGAAGTGGGTGAACCCAAGCGGTTTAGTGCAAATGGATACAAATATGTTATTAGCACTACTATTGTATCGGGTGGAGATAACGCATGGAAGGCAGGTAGTGTAATATTGGATGGAAGGAGCGTTGGACCGTTGTTACCAGGGGAAGTCTTCAATATGTCTGGTGGAACTAGAGTTCAAGTTATCAAGGTTACACATAGAGGAGATCCTACAGTTAATATGGTTGAATTTGTTGTGAAAACACCTCCTGCAAAAACTCCTTCAATAACGTCGACACCACTCGTTACAGTGACTGAAATCAATTCAACGCATACCAAAGTTACGGCGAATGAGAAGATCACAACGCCATTCTCTGTTGCAATCACAATAAAAGGTAAGAATAGTTCATTACAACTCTTCAAACTTGAAACTATACAAAATATGACTAAAGACGAGAGTAAAACGATTGTCACTTCACAAAATGGAAATTTAACAGTGAGCAAGAATGTTGTTGTCTACGATGTTCCATCACCAAAGAAATGGAAAGTATATCTTAAAGAGAAGTTCAAGAAAGGATATTCGAAAAAATGAAAAAAATATTACTAATAGGACTTGTACTTGTTATGCTCAGTGTTAGTGTATCAGCATTTACCCTTACTGGCCCCTCTCATATTAATCTTACAACGGATAAACTAGAATATAGTGCAAACGAAGTTGTAAACCTTTCAGCAGAGTGTTTTGCTTATTCAGTGCTTCAATTATTTTCAGCATCTAAATTAAATGCAGTTGAACAAGGAATTAGTAATTGGAACACACAGTACAGTAATCTAGCAAAAGGAAAATATACAGCAATATTATTTTGTGATGATAAGAATATTTCAACAAGTTTTTGTTATGATTCAGCTGGATGTTTAACTCCAGTTGCTTCACCACCGCCTGCTACTCCACCTTCATCTTCATCCTCATCTTCAGGCTCAAGTAGTGGGGGAAGTAGTCGGGGCAGTTGTACTGCTAAATATACGTGTGGTAATTGGACAAAATGTTCTAAAGATCTAAATCAAACACGTGTGTGTAAAGATGATAATTGTGGATATAAAACTGTTTTTGAAACTCAAAGTTGTGGTGCATGCCAAGAAAACTGGGAATGTAAATTGTTTTCTGCATGTAAAAACGGACAACAGCGACGTACATGCATAGATCTTAATTCGTGTGGTACATACAAAATACAACCAAAATTAACACAATCTTGTAAAAGCCCTACTGTTGCAAAGAAAACCGTGCAGCAACCATCTTCTCCAAAATCATTTGTTGAAGACTTTATGGAACCATTTGTTGAACCAGTTATTGAAGAACCTTCATCAACTATTTTGTATGCTGCAGCTGTTGGGTCATTCTTATTTATAATCGCGTTAATAGTTGTAATTGTGCTTGTTATTAAACATCATAGTAAAAATAATTACAACTTTCATGAACTTGTTGATTGGATCATCAAGGAAGAAAAAGCCAAAACAAGCCGTGAAGATATTACGCAAATCTTGAAAGATCATACCAAATGGAATGATAAAGAAATCAAAGAAGGTTTTGCTGCAGCTGATAAAAAACTTAAAGCAAAACCAAAAGCTGCTTAGTGTCTTGACGAAACATATATAAACTTCTTTTTTATTATAATCTTCAGGTGGTAGAAGTTGCGTAAGATAGTAATATTTGTGGCATTGTTACTTTTATTTAGTTTGAGTGCTCAAGCGGCTACCACATATTGTGATTCTACTGGTTCAGCTGATTTAAGTTCATCATCTAGTCCTTGTGTGGGACGTCTAAGTGAATTGGGATTAACTTCAAGTGATTCTTTTCTGTATGAATGTGTAAAAGTCTACAAAGGAGTTCCAATACTTAAGTGGAAATCTTCATTTAATCAACAAGAATATCGTTACTACATAACTAAAAATAATGCATTAAGTGCAGAACAAATACCTCCTTCCTTATGCGTAACTGCCGGTAAAACATTTAGTTCTGATAAATGGGCAACTTCAACTTCAGAAGCTGAAGCATGTATCGAAGAAATCAAAACAACTATTCCTACATATGATAAAGCGTGTGATGCAGCTGTTTGTGGCAATGGTAAACTTGAAGCTGGTGAAGTGTGTGATGATGGAAACACACTTGATACAGATACGTGTAGTGCCAAATGTCAAAAAACAGTGTGTGGTGATGGGTTAGTAAATAAACCAAATAGCGTTGGATTACAAGAAGAATGTGATTCTAATGCTGCTACGTGTGTCAAATGTAAAAAAGGCATTTGCGGAGATGGTGTATTACAACTTGCTCTTAAAGAGGAATGTGATGATGGAAATGCGTTAGGTGCTGATGGTTGTTCTGAAACGTGTAAAATTGAAAAAGGAAATTGTGGAAACGAAATATTGGAAGGGACAGAAACGTGTGATGATGGGAATGATGTAGGTGGTGATGGATGCGATGCCTGTAAACTTGAAACTGGATTTACGTGTGTGAAAGGAAAACAAAAAGGCCATTATACATTGGCCACTAATATGAAACTTCAGGAAAAGAGTATTCATGGTGCCTCTCTTGCTGCACAGGCGTTTCGTAATTATAAGCAAGATACAACTGCAGGGCAATTTTGTGTTGCAATTAGTGATACCCAAAAAAATCTAGATACTTTAATCACAGTTGTCCAATTGCATGAAGCAAAGGGCTTAATGAATTCTGATGGTAAACCTACGCCTCTTATTGAATATTATCATTTGATTGCTACAAATATTGGGGGTTTGTTTTCATAATGATTCGCAAAAAGAAGCGAAAACAGCGATTTCGTTACAAACCTCTTCCACCTCATACTTGGGAAGTACATCGGGTTCATGGCCAGGGAAAACCTATGGTTATACTTGCAATAGCGATTGGCGCTTTATTGTTAATTGGTGGGCTCACTTTTTTCTCAAGTACTTTTGTTGGAAAGGCAATTCATATTGAAGGAGCGGCACTAAATACTGCTGGAGTAAGTATAAAAACCACATCTACGGTAAAAATTAATGAAAAATTCCAGGTTCCAATTGCGCTAAATATTGGGAAAGTTAAGGCAACTACGTTTCATGCAAAATTAACGTATGATAAAGATTCTCTTGATGTTGATTGTACTCATCTTTTTGATCCACTACATAAAATATTCAAAGGAGTTGATAATACCAAAGCATTTGATTTAACGTTGTATAGCAAAGAAATCCAATGTAAAGATGGTGTTGTTGAATATCAATTTTCTGCAGTACCATTTAAAGATAAAATTATTACTGGGGACATGATTGTTGGAAATCTTACGTTAACTCCTAAAAAAGAAGGAAATTTAGAAATCAAAACTACACAATTTACAGTTTATACTGATGGATTACCTCTTGATTTGAAAGGACCTCAATATTCACAGGTAAAAGTACTTGGATTAAAAACTAGTTGTGCTGTTGAGGCAGAATTCACTGATCGATATGGTAAAAAAGTAAAACGTATGGTTGATAATGATAAAGCGTGTGATGCTGGAAATATTTGTTTGCGTGGAACTTGCGTTGAGGCTGTATGTAACGATGGAAAAGATGATAATGGCAATAAAGCAGTTGATTGTAATGATATTGGTTGTTTTACGCAAAAAGAATGTTTAGCTAAATCATGTAAAGATGCAACTGAATGTGGGGCTGCGTGGGCATGTATAAAGGGGACATGTCAAATAAAAGCAACAACTAAGGCTTCGTGTGAAAAATTAGGATTTCAAGATACACAAACTATCGATTCTACTCTAGTATGCTCTATGAAAGAATTATGTGAATCACATAATCCAGAAGATTTGGATGGTGATGGTAAACCTGGTTGCCAAGATGATGAATGTAAAGATGCACCATTTTGTGAAGTTGCATTTTGTGGTGATGGCATAAAAGATACAGATGAACAATGTGATGAAGGAAAAAATAATACTAATACCTGTTCTACATCTTATAATAACGATTGCACCTATTGTTCAAATAAATGTATCACACATACTCTTAAAACACAACATAGGTGTGGGGATGGTGTAATCGACAAAGCAAATGAAACGTGCGATGATAGTAATGTTGTTGCTGGTGATGGATGTTCTTCATCCTGTAAAATTGAACCAGCTTCAACGTGTACTGGCCAGCCAAGTGTATGCAAAGTTCATTCTGTATGTGGTGATGGGATCGTCCAAGGATTAGAAGAATGTGACGATAAAAACAAATTGGAAACAGATTATTGTGATAAAAAATGTAAAAAAACAAGTAAAGCTTGTATTGATGATGATAACACTTTTGTTAACCGAAAATCCTATTTGCAAAAAGAACCGAATAATGTATCTTTAACGATTGCTTCTAAAGCGTATTTCAATACAACCATTAATAACGATGCTTGTTTACTTGACGGTAAGGTACAAGAAGCGTATTGCTCTAATACCACACAAGTAAGTCATGATTCCTTTGAATGTCCAAAAGGTTTATCTTGCTTGGCTGGAGCGTGCCGTGATGCAAAGAACCTTTCATGTTCTACAAAAGATGATTTAGTGGATAATAAACTTTGGTTATGTGATTCTTCAGGATCCTGGAAAAAATGTGTGTATGGTGCAAGTAATTCAACTGATAACAGATTCTCATGTAATCCTGGGAAAAATGAATGGGTAAAAGTAGTTGCTGAATGTGGTGATAACCTAATTGTATCACCTGAAACATGTGATGATGGAAATAAGATAAATGGTGATGGGTGCTCAGATGTATGTGCGATTGAAACAAAAATTGCTACCAATCAGAGCAAAGTAAATGTATCAAATAAAAATAAAACGATGGTGCCACCTCCTCCAAAAGTTGGATCTAGTAAAATCGCAATCAGCGTAACTGATCTCAATAAAACTGCAGTAGATATTGGATTCTCAGAAAAAATTGTGAATCCTTACTTTATATACATTACACTTAAAGATAAAATAGGAAACGTATTTCATTTTTCTTCGCATAGGATTGAAAATGTATCTCAGGTATTTAGTATTGATGTTCCTGCGAATGCAAGTAACATCCATCAAAAATCAGTTGTGATACAAGATTCATTGATCAATCCGCAAATTTATAACAAAGAAATATTCACAAAAATATACAATGGACAAAACTAAACCTGCTCCTGTACAAAATAAAGCACCTGCGCAGCCCGAAACTACGCAGCCAGCTAGCAAAACGAAAAAGATACTATATGGGATATTCGGTGTTCTTATCCTAGTGGGATTAGTTGTTGGTGGATTCATGTTTTTAGGAGAAGGAACACAAGCAGGTAAAGCGACATTTCTTGATGTAGGATGCTCAAAAGTATCTGCTGATTCAGGAAGTACTAATGTATCATTAGATACATGTAAATCTACATTTACAACATTAGAAACTACTGCGCTAATTGATGGCGTCAAATTTAAAGTTGGATATACCAAAACCGCAAAAGGACTTGAAGTATCTATCTTTGGTCCCTCTGATAATGTAAAAACGAGTGATCCTATTACAACATTTGGCCCCATTACTAAAGACTATCATCAAGCAAAAGATGTGTATGCATATATTATATCAGTTAAAGGTACAGATACAAAAGTTGAAATAACAGATGTCGCGCAAACAATTAATACATGTCACACTGCAAAAGGATCTACATTGCCACTAACATTTGATGTTTCAAAATGTCCATCATATGATAACTGGCTTAAAAGCAATGCAAAAATTAAAGATCAACAATTAACATTTAGATACAAAAAAGAAGGAGATAAAGGATTATTGCAGGTGGTAACTTGGGATGCAGATGATCTTGGTAATATTAATATTCGAGCAAAAACAAAACCATTAGGGGATACAGATACACAAATATTAGAATTTATCAAACAAAAGGTATTTGTTAAATATGAAAAGGGGGCATTTACTGTTGTTGATCTTAATGATATTTCCAAAAAACCATGTGCTAAAATAACAAATGATGGGAAATTACCATTGACTGTTGATATCTCTTCGTGTGTACCATATTCTATTTGGGAAAAATCATCTTTTGAAGCAAATAATAAAAAACATTATTTAACCTTCAAGCAAGGTAGCGAAGGATATTTTATTTTCAATTTAGCTGAATCAGAAGGTATGAAAGAAGGGGATGCAAACTTTTCAACAGATAGCGTTCTTACCGGATCTGAAAAAATACTAGATTATATTGAGTACCAATTAAAATTAGTACATAAAGCCGATACCCTTACTATTTCAGAAATTAAACACTGTGCGAAATTTACCAAATCTGATACCTCCTTAATAATTGATACAACAAAATGTACATTTACGCCAGATGCACCGATCTATCAAAATAAATTCAAAAGTACCTCCTTTTTGGTTGGGAAACAAAAATATTATGCACACTTCTATATAGAAAAAGGAAGTGAAGGTAGTGTACACTTCACAACTAGTGATACACCAAGTACTACTCCTTTAGCTAGCACAAATACCCTCAAATATGGTGAGAGTAAGGTTGTAAGTGTAGATAAAACAAAATTAAAAGTTAGTCTTGATAAAGGAATTTTTACTATAAATGCAGCTTCAAAAACAGATTGTGCGATTGGAGATGTCGTTGCAGATTTAGGATGTACTTGTAAGTTGCCACTTAAAGAAACAACTGGACTTTGTTCTGATCCTAATGATCCTGATTTAGATGGTCTGGTAAAAGATAATTGTCCAAATCATGTTAATCCTTTTCAAGAAGATTTTGATGGTGATGGCAAAGGCGACGCGTGTGATGCTGATTCATATTGTACTGTTATGTATAAAAATCTTGTAGAATTTAAAGGAAGCATTTGTGAGCAACGTTATGATGAATCAAAAATACAATATAATCTTAAATCATACAACTGTGAAGGGATCTATGAAGGTGTTCCAATATTAAGAGGTGGAAATCTTATTATGGGTGTTTCTGGAAAAAGTGGATCTGCGCTAGTCGTAAATGGAAGTGCATGTCCTAAAACGAAAGGTCCAGGAGAAATAAACACAACTAACCTTAATGATGTTCAAAGTTGTATTACTGAATCCGTTGGAAAAAGTTTGTATAAAGATTATCTGCCAATGCATAAAAAAGAATGTTCACAAAAAGCGTGTCACGAACCTCCAAAATCAACAACACTTCCTTTAAGCGTTGATCTTAGCAAGTGTTCTGGAGAGATTAGTCCTGGATTAATTACTGCAAGTGTTAATGGGAAAAACTATCTGTTCAATTATTCTCAAGAAAAAGGAAAGGATGTAACAATATTGTATACAAACGATACTACTCAGAAACTGTTTTATGGTGCACTATCATTAAATGCAAATGGCGAAAAAACTAATTTTACATACGAAGGAGTTACCTTTGGTCTTGAATACACAAAAACTAAGTTAACAATCTTAGAACATATCGATACAAAACAATTCTGTAACACTAAAGAAGCAACTCCTAAAGTATTATCGGATCAGCCAAATGTTTGTAGAAAAAGAATTACGCATTCAAAAATGAATCTTGCTCATGATTATACTTATACTGATACATGTGCTGGCGTATATCGCGGAGTAACTCTAGCTGTAAATCCAAAAGGTGGAATTGCTGTGTTTAATGGATTTTCTGGATCGCATCCCTTACTGATCCCTATTGAAATAGAAGGTAATTGTGAAAAAGAAATTGGCACATTTGGTTATTATCAAAATAAAAATATCTCTTCGGTTGTTGTTGATGGTAAAAAAGTTGCTGGAGATTATGC
>CAYOOY010000004.1:34769-45455 GCA_964405725.1 uncultured Methanosarcinales archaeon
CGGTTATGATGAATCATCTGGGTATTGTGCTTTATCATATGCGAAACATACAAATAATATTGGTCTTATTTTAAGTACTTCAACATATGGATTTAGTAATATTTGTACAACATTAGCAAATGCAAAATATAATAACAATAATTGGCAGTATATGCAAGGGTGCAGTAATGATAGTGATAATGATGGAGTTGATGATGAAGATGACAAATGTGCAGATACTAAAGTAGGCGTAAAAGTAAGTTCAAATGGCTGTCCTATTGGTGATAGCGATGGTGATGGCACCCTAAGTGCAAAAAATGTTCAACATTATTGGGAAAAAATTAAAGGGGCTTTGTTGATGAAGGGGATTTGAAAGATTTGAACAAATATTTATTACAATTTAGTAAAAATGGAACGAAATAATAATTCAAATGCGGTTCGGTTACTAATTTTTATAGCCATAGCCCTATCATTGGTTTCCTTTGCCCATGCTATTCCATTAGAATTTAGTCAAGCTAATGTAACAGGTTATGGTGGTATCCCCACACAAAATAATAAAGTACTTCACACCGGAACTACACATTCATTTCCATTCTATGTTAATCCTGGAAAAATGGTGCTAGGAAGTGTCTTTTCATTTACAATTACATATAACTCACAAGCACTTGAATTTAATGTAAGTAAAGATATTTTAAATAATCATTCCTTTATTTTACTTGAAACAACTGCGCAAGCAATAAGTAACATTACTTCTAAAATTCAAATTGTTGGTGCTGCTTCACCTCCTTCTACTCTTAGCAATTATATATCTACAAAAGGAGATGACAAAGGTCTTCTCAAATTGATTGAATTGCAATTTACTGGTAAAGTAGTGAAAAATTTTTCCCACAATGAATTTGTAATTCAAGAATTTATGGTGCTTGATGATAAAGGAAGTAATATTGTAACTAGTACTGATAACGCGGAAGTAACTATTCAAAAAGCTCCTCCTAAAAAAATTGTAAGTGGCGTTGCAAATAAAAGTACGGATTCAAAAAATGCTAGCACTAAAGATTCTATAAAAAATACTGGATTATTCTTATCAACAAACAAAAAATCATACACTAACTCAGAAACAGTCAATATATCTGTTTCGTGTACCGGGAGATCAACTTTAATGCTCTACACATCCAAGGATTTAACAATGGTTGAAGAAGGTGAAGGTACATGGTCAACAATCTATCATACTTCTTCAAGTAAGGATACTGGAAAATATAAAGCAACTACATATTGTAATAACAAAACAGACGAAATAATATTTTGTGTAGGATCTTCTGCATGTGATGCTCCTGCTTCAAGTAGCTCTTCAAGTAGTTCCTCTGGAGGCGGTGGAGGCAGTGGAGGTTCAAGTTCAGGTGGTGGATCCGGCGGCGGCGGTGGTGGGATCCCGGGAAAAACGGCAAAAGGCCTTGGTGGTAAAGGATCAGGAAGTGTTGGAACGCCATATAAAGGAGTGAAAAAGAAACCAACCACTTCAAAACCAACAACAGATACTGCTGATTTAACAGATTTTGATGAAGATGCATTAGTTGAAGAGCCAACTTCATTACTAAAATACTACATTGGTGGTGGAATACTGCTCTTCCTTGCAATACTCACAATTGTTATCGTACTGATTAAACATCCAAAAAAGCAGTATAATCATCATGAATTAATTGACTGGATCAAAAAGGAGCGTATGATGAAAACATCAGATGAAGATATTCGGCAAATTCTAAAAAAGAATACTCAGTGGACAGATAATGAAGTAACAAAAGCATTTGCATTAATTGATCAGAAAAAAGAAGATATTAACAAAATGCATACAGATTTGAAAAATGCAACTGATGTAAAACAGCCCGTATCAAGTGTAAAACCTAAAGTTGAAGTAAAACCTGTTGCAGCTAAACCAGAAACTAAACCAATTCAAAAACCTACAAAATAATTACTTGATAGCTATTTTGCTTGCAATCACTTCCTTCTTTCCTTTATATTCTTCCACTAAACCAGTTACTTCAATACGATTTCCCACTTTCAGATACAAAGGTTCATCTGCAAATACTATGACTGGCGTTGTGATTTTTTTAGTTCCACTCATTTCAATAAATATTGCCTTTTCGGAATTTCTAACAGATG
Source organism: uncultured Methanosarcinales archaeon (assembly GCA_964405725.1). Lineage (GTDB taxonomy): Archaea > Nanobdellota > Nanobdellia > Woesearchaeales > GW2011-AR9 > CAYOOY01. The sequence continues at coordinate 36,903 of CAYOOY010000004.1, forward strand.
TTACTTCTCCTATAATTCTTACTTCTTCTGCTGGGTTTATACTCTCCAAACTTTCAACTTTTGTAACATCAATTTCAGATGATATGAAATATAAAGAGATCAAACCTACAACCATAGTAATGAGGGCAATTTTTGTAAGAGTCTTTTCTTGCATATACTGTTATTACTAAGTATAGTAATATATTTTTCGTCCCAAAGTTTTATATATCCTCAATGAAGACCAGGATTTATGTCAGAAACACGACTAAAGGAGCTACGAGAACAGCTGTTCCAACTGGAACGTACTATTGCACCATTAGAGTGGGATCTAGGTAGAAATCAGATAAATGAGTACAAAAAGCAAACCCTTGAAAAATTACGAGAAGATCATCGGTTGCTTAAGGCAGAATTAGATGGAATACAAGCTTGAATCCCAAAAGTAATGGACTTGACCTTTTTCTAGTGAGAACTTTTATAAAAGCACTCTGTTTTTAGTTGATATTAGCTGAGATATGCAAAGTGGCTCTTACATGGGTTCACTCAAATAGTAGTATTTGATATCTCGGGGAGACATAATATGGTTGAATATAAAGTTGTAATTGGAAGTAAAGATGGAAAGTCCCATCAAGTTGAATTAAAAGGCGATCAAGCAGAAGCTTTGCATAATAAACACTTAGGTGAAACTGTAAGTGGTGATGCAATTGGGTTTGCCGGTTATGAATTCTTAATAACAGGCGGATCAGATAAAGCTGGTTTTCCTATGCGAAAAGGTATCTTAGAGGTACGAAAACGTGTTATGATTGGAAAATCTGTTGGTTTTTCGGGTAAAGATCGTAATAAAAAGAAGCGAAAGGGTCTTTTACGAAGAAGAACTGTTGCAGGTGAGCGTGTCTCAGGCATTATTCGACAGGTTAATTTGAAGGTAACTAAGGTTGGCCCTGCCCCATTAGTGCAAGAAGCTGCACCTGAAGCTACTGAAGAGAAAAAAGAAGAGTAATTCTTCAATTTTTCGCAACATTTTTATTCTTTACTTTCTTTTCTCTTAATTGATGGATTTCAATGAGCTTAATCAGCAGGCAACACAAGTATTACATTTTATTGTAAATAAGGTAGAACATTTCTCAACTCTTGCACAAATTGAACAAATCTGCTATGCGGCAACAGGTCTTGGACTTATCTTTGTTGTTGTTGGAGTTATACTCCTAATAATCTGATCTTTAAAAATACATATATTTATATATTCTCTTTTCTTTGTTAATGTAACTATAAAAAGTAAATTGGAGGCAATAAAATGAAATGGTTAAAATTAGCACTACGTGATCCAGAGTTAAAAAAGATATTAACTAACGTTGAAGCTGCAATACAAACAGCTGGTACGGATTTTAAAAATGCACGAGGGTGGCTTAAGAACGGAAGTAATCCTGATGAAGATGTTTCAATGAGAGCTAAAATGGAAGTTGATTTGAATGCGGCCCGAACAAAATTAAAAGAAAATCTGATGAAAATTGCAGATAAGATTGAAGTAAAATAACAATTTTCATTCTTCTTAATTCACAGCAATTTTGTTACTTCTTTATACATTCCCATACGCTCCATTTGCGCGTATTGGTTTGGAGTAAGACATAGAAAACTTATTGATCCTTGTAAGGATTCAGCTACCTCTTGAACTCTTGCCTGATTGATGAATTCTCCAATAATTACTATGTTTCCTTTTTTTGGATCACCATGAAGGAGCATATCTGTTATACCACTAAATCCTTTTACGTGCGAGACAAATTCTTGAATCGGATTTATTTGATCATCAAAGAGTTCTTTTAAGAATTCCACTTCGTCATTTTGACATGGCCTATAGACTTTTGCAGTTTTCCATACTCGTCTTTCAATTAACTCTAGTTTTGTCAGTTCTTTTAAAATTCGATATGCGCTTGCAATTGGAACTCTACTTTGATGTGCAATTTCTTTAAGATATAATTCTTCTTTTGCATGAAGCAAGACACGAAGTATTGATGCCTTTTTACTATCTATTAGTTTCCCTAGTACCTCTCTTTTTACCACTTTTGTTGGTAAATTCTTATGATTTATATTTGTTTTCATTTTCTGAAGTTGTTTTCAAAAATGAAATCTCTTTTCATTCACAAAAAGATACATATAAAAATGTACGATACTTTCTATCTCTTCATGGATGATATACTTGATGTAATAACCTCGCGTAGAAGCGTGAAGTACTTTGAACCCAAGTTTGTTTCATGGGAGAAGATAGCTCGTGTTCTTGATGCTGGTAGGCACGCTCCAAGTTGTGGGAACTTACAGAATTGGAAATTTATCGTTGTTCTTGATCCTGATTTAAAGATGACTATAGCTGAAGCGTGTCATGATCAAATTGAAATAATGGCTGCGTTTACATTCATAGTTGTCTGTGGTGAACCTGAGAAGGCTGAACGGTATTATGGCCTTCGTGGTGAGAGATTATATACAGTTCAAAATTGTGCTGCTGCAGTTCAAAACATGCTCCTTGAAGCTCATTCACTTGGTCTTGGAAGTAGATGGATTGGTGCATTTGATGAAGATGTTGTACGTGAGGCTTTAAAGATACCTGATGACGTGCGGCCCCAGGCAATTATTCCTCTTGGTCATGCTAAAGATCAACCAGAAAAACCGCCAAAATATCCCTTAGAAGTTCTTACATATATAGATTCTTGGAGATCTAAAATGCGTGACCCTGCAAAGTATGGAAATGACATTGCAGTTATTATGGCGCGCAAAGCTAAAAAGGCAAAAAAAGCAGCCACAAAAAAAGTTGAAGTTGTTGTCGACAAAGCGAAGGATGTTTTAAAAGATAAATTACCTTCTTTATACGAACAAAAAGAAGAATAAATTGCCCTATTTTGTTTCATTTAACGCTATTTCATCATATACTAGTAACTAGAAAAGTTTAAATAGAAGAACTATTTTCCTAAGAGTTGAGGTTGGTTAAATTCACAGGCTGGTTACCTGAAATTTACATACAGTATAAGTTTGGTTTCGATTGTTGGTTAGACAATCGGTTTGGTTTGATTCTAAGAGATGTAATGCCGTACTAGTATTTAATGTTTTGCATTCTGCAGAATATGAATCTTGGGCGTTGCAAGGTATGAAATTTAATTAATTTTGTATCTTTAACGAAATGAGGTGGTGTGAAAAATGGATTTTATTGTTGAAAAAGCAATGCAGAATATGCCTACAGAGGCAGATTATGAAAATATGAACCAAGCCAATATTAAAGTTGTTGGTGTTGGTGGTGCAGGTAACAACGTTGTTGGATGGCTCTATAAGAAAGGAATTAAGGGAGCAGAAATTATTGCAACAAATACGGATTATCAGCATCTACAGATTACAGGAGCTGATCGTAAATTCTTGATTGGTAAAGATTGTACACGCGGTCTTGGCTGTGGTGGATTTCCAAGCAAGGGTGCTGAAGCGGCTCAGGAATCAATAATACTTCTTAAGGAATCACTAAAAGAAGCAGACATGGTCTTTGTATGCGCTGGAATGGGTGGCGGTACAGGAACAGGTGCAGCACCAGTTGTTGCGCAAGTTGCGAAAGATGCAGGATCAATTGTTATTGGAACTGTTACAATGCCTTTTAACATTGAAAGAGCACGATGTGATAAAGCAGAATTTGGTTTACAACAACTACGGCAAGTATGTGATACCGTAATTGTAATTGATAACAATCGATTAGTACAAATTGCAGGTAACTTACCTATCCAACAAGCTTTTGCTGTAGCTAATGAATTAATTAGTACAATGATTAAAGGAATTGTTGAAACAATCGCAGTACCAAGTTTGGTTAACTTAGATTATGCTGACGTTAAAGCTATTATGAGTAATGGCGGCGTAGCTGCAATCGGTGTTGGTTCTTCAGATACGAATAATAGAGTAGATGAAGCTGTGAAAGGCGCTCTAAGTAATCCTCTACTTGATATCAACTACGAAGGTGCAACTGGCGCATTGATTCATATAACTGGTGGTCCAGATATGACTCTTGATGAAGTAAGCCGAATTGGTGAACTAGTAACAGAGAGCTTAGATAGTGATGCTAATGTTATCTGGGGCGCAAGAGTAGCTGAAGATATGAAAGGTAAACTTACTGTTATGACAATTATTACTGGCGTTAATTCCCCGTGGATCTTGGGAAAAGTCGATAGTAAAAAATCAGCAGCACGTGCTCAGGCTCTAAGCAGCGAGCTAGGCATTGAGTTAGTTTAAGAAAAGATCCTTGCCCGGCGAAATTCTTCGCACCACCCCCCCAAACGGGCAGGGTTTTTTTCTTGTTTTTTCTTTGTCTCTTTTTTGATCTTTTGTTTTTTCTAGTTTTTATATAGTACAGTAGATAAATTGTTTTAAGTTAGATCTATTACGTTTCTTTAATGAAATTTAATCCTGTTGTGTTTGATCCTGCTTATTTTGATGGTCGAGAAGATGATCTTAAGAAAATAATTCGATATGTGAGTCCTTTAACACCAGTTATGTTTTATAGAACAAATGATTTGATCCATAGTAAGCGCGTTAGATGGCACGTTGAAGAAGCAGCACCAGATATTCTTGAGGTTTTTCCAGATTTAGATCTTGATTATGTACGAACTCTAGCAGAAGTTCATGACGATGCTGAGATTGTTACGGGAGATGTTTCACTGTATGAAAAAGAATTGATGCAAGGAAATGAGCGAACATCTTTAGAAACAGATGAATATCGTGCAGTTGCAACTCTTGTAACAAAATATGGGGCTTTTGTAAATGGATTTGTTTATGGCAATCTACTTCTTGCAGCAAAACGTAAAGATACTATATTGGCCCAATTAGTTTCATTTTTTGATAAATTTGATGGTGCGGGCGAAGCTTGGCATGAAGTATGGGCGGGTAATGATAGATTCTTACGCCCAGCCGGAGGTAATCATGGGGCTAAGGGAGGATACGTTCGACGTTTGAATGAATTTCCTACTAAGTATCCCGATCTTGCACCTTTTTTCCGGGCTAATCCCGGATATCTACCCGAGCCACATGATTTTGCTCAAGTTGCTGCTAAAGGAGTGCCACACACAATAGAATCTCTTAATGAAAATACCGGATATGAATGTTACGATCGGTGGAAAAATACTGTGTTAAATCATGAATCGTTTTCCACTTTAGTTCAGCAGATTGAATTTGAACCGGATGAAGATAGAACTTGAATTGTTTTAGTTGAGCATTAGAACCAGCAACATTTATATAACCTTATTTTCCCCCCCTAGTCATGGGTAAAGATCAAAAAGGAATTACTGCAAGTAAGGCAGATAATTTCTCAGAATGGTATTCTCAAATAATTGCTAAAGCTGAACTTGCCGATATCAGGTTTGGCTTACAAGGATTTATTGTACATAGGCCATGGGGCTTTTTTATTATCAAAAAGATATACGAGGCACTTGAAGCAGAAGTAGAATCTCAAGGTCACAAGGCATTTTTGTTTCCACGTGCAGTAAAAGAAGCTGAATTAGTAAAAGAAAAAGAGCATGCTGGATTTACTCCTGAAGTATTGTGGGTCTCAGAAGCTGGTGATGAAAAAATGGATGAGCGATTTGCTCTTCCGCCAACTGGTGAAGCGCAGATATATCCTTCTTATTCGCTATGGTTTCGATCACATAGAGATTTACCATTCAAAGGCTATCAAAGTAGAATAAGCTGTTTTCGTAATGAAATGACAACAAGGCCTTTTCTTCGTGGCCGTGAATTTATGTTCTTTGAGACACATGATGTATTCAATACACATAAAGAAGCACGTGATCAAATTGATTTAGATATTCAAACATGTGAAAAAGTTATTCGAAACAAATTCAAAATTCCATTTCTCTATTTTAAGAGACCCGTTTGGGATAAATTTATGGGAGCTGATGCTACCTATACGCCGGATACTGTTATGCCAGATGGGAAACGAAATCAACTTGGCTCCACACATGATTTAGGTCAAAATTTTTCAAAAGCATATGATATCAAAATCACAAATCAAGATAAAGAAGAGCAATATGCCTTTCAAACATGTTTTGGTCCAGGTATTTGGCGTTGTATGGCTGCATTAATTGGTGTTCATGGAGATGATCAAGGATTGATTATTCCCTTTGATATGGCTCCGACCCAAATAGTAATAGTACCAATTACAATTAAAAGTAAACCTGAACTTTCAACTAAAGTTCTTGAAACATGTAATACTATTTTTAAGAAACTTCGTAAGAAATATCGCGTTGAATATGATGATCGAGATTATTCACCAGGTCTTAAATTTAATGAATGGGAATTAAAAGGAGTTCCAATACGAATAGAAATTGGACCTCGCGATTTAGAACATGATAATGTTACTTTGGCAGTTCGTACGAGTTCTGAGAAAATGAACGTAAAATTAGCTGATATTGAAACTGAATTAGCTCAAGAAATTGATCTTCATGAACGAACAATTGAAGAAAGAGCATCACATTATATGGATGAGCGAATTAGTGAAACAAATGATTTAAAGGAATTAATAGGTATAATGCAATCTCATCGTGGCTTTGTTAAAGTTCCTTGGTGCTCAGTTGAAGATGAGGGAAAGCATTGTGAAGGAACAATGAAGGAAGCGACGCAAGGTGGCCGTGTGTGTGGAACCCTATATCCAAAAGAAGATGCTGTTGAAAGTGGTCAAACATGTGTTGTATGCAATAAAGAAGCAAAACATATCGTGTATGTTGCTAAAAGTTATTAGAATTTTTAATTCTTCTTCCTAATCTTCGCCTAAATATCCCTTATATGCGTACTTCTTAGATTGCATGTCAAAGTATTTTTTAATTAACGCCTGCAAATTCCATGCTCTATAATATAATTGGTCAATATACACATCATCAACGACGCCTGTAAGATTTCGATATTTTTCAAGTAATTTGTCTAGAAACTTTGACCCTTTAAACTTATTCTGCCAATCGTATGTTAATTTAGGTGTTATTGTCATTCTTATTCTTCCATTTGTAAGTAATCGCTTCTGACCTGTACCTGAATCGACTTCAACTTCGGTCATTTCATCTAATCGCACTTGCAAAAGAATATTAAAATGAATAAATTCAGTTACTTTCTTTTTCATGTCCCAGACCATTTCTTGCTCAGCTCCCTTTGGTGATGGGACTTTATGCTTGTAAGTAGCTTCGTGCCACATGTATCCATAATTTTTAGCCCAATCAGTTACAGCAGCATACATACCATCAAAATCATACAACCCTTGATAGCGTATATGGAATTGACCTAACTTTTCATCTTTAGACATTAGTAAGAGCTAAATCTGTGAGAAATATAAACCTTATTGTTTGAAGGCAACTTTTATCTGTGTTTGTTTGAGAGGAATTTCCTTTGCTTCAAGATCATCTGGTATTGAAAATTCAATGGAATCTGCATGAATTGATGATTTTATCTGAGTATTATACTTATTGATTGCTGCTGTTACTTCTTGATTTGCATCTACATACACACAAATACGATCAGTAATTGTTAAATTTGATTTTTTACGTAAATTATTACAATTTCTAATAAATTCTCGAGCAAGACCTTCTTGATGTAATTCTGGTGTAATTGTTGTATCTAATTCTACTGAAACCTTATCTGCTGAGGTGAATGATGTTGATTTTACATTAATTTCATCTTTGATAATTTGTGCAAACTCATCAGATAATGATGCTCCATGAATTGAAAGATTTCCAAGTGGTTGTCTGATACCAATTTTGGCTTTTTCACGTGCATCAAGAGCAGAAGTTACCACATCTCGTACTTTTATCATATTTTCTATTAGTGAATCATCTTTATTTTCGGGCATTTCTTCCCATAAATCTAAATGAACACTCTCTTCTAAACTAGTATCATATTTCTGTAAACTGAGATATATTTCTTCAGCAATAAATGGAATTATTGGAGCTATTAATTTTGATGTGTGATATAATACATATCCCAGGGTTTCTACAGCTGCATTTTTTGTTTTAACATCGCTACTTTTGAACCGATCACGTGACCGACGTACATACCATGTAGATAAATGATCTACAAATGTTGAAATTGCATGGCATGCGCTACTTGTATCGTATCCCTCTAGAGATTTCGATATTGTATTATTTGCAGTGTTTAATTGAACTAATATCCATTTATCCATTACATGTGAAGATGTTGGCTTAGCTATTTTAGTTGAAGACGCAAACATTCCATAGAACCTGTTGACATTTCGTAACAAGACGATTACTTTACGATAACTATCCTTAATTGATTCCTCATTAAAATTTGTATCTTCAGCACGCATGAGTGGAGATGCCATTAAATAGAACCGAAGTGCATCTGCGCCATATTTGTCTATTGTTAAATTAGGATCAGGAAAATTCTTTTTAGATTTACTCATCTTGTTTCCATCTGCACCAAGTAAGTTACCTGTTGTTACAACATGTTTGAATGGAATTCTGTCAAAAAGAAGTGTTGAGAGAACATGCATTACATAGAACCATGCTCGAACTTGACCAATATATTCTGAGACAAAATCTGAAGGGAAATTTAATGTAAACC
>CAYOOY010000005.1:0-2625 GCA_964405725.1 uncultured Methanosarcinales archaeon
CAAAAGGCATATTAAGAACAGTCAAAGACGTATCATTAACAAACCAGTTGTAAATTACTTTTACTGGACCACTACCACCACTTGTATCTGCATATGCAGTCAAATTCTGATTGGTATCATTAGAAAGATCTGTTGAGTTTAATATGAGCGTATCAACACTTGGAGGACTTGGGGGGCCACCCGATTCCTCTAGAATACTCAAAGTATTTGAAATTACAGCAACCCCATTTCCAATTCCATCATTTGGTGTAATTGTTGCAGTCCAATCTTCACCTTCATTTGTAACTGAAGAAACAATGATTGATTGATTACGATAATTTGCGCCAATCTGTTCAGCACTCAGTGAACGGTTCCACACTTTTAGTTCGTCAATGATTCCATTAAAACCTTCATTAGCAGCTGCATTTCCAACTTCCAAACTAGTTATCGCACCAATTGAAGTAGAATAACCTGCACTACCAATGGGGTCACCATCCAAAAAGAAATACACTGAAGAACCGTTTCTCATGAAAGCAACATGATGCCATTCACCATCATGCACTTGAGGAACACTATTAGAAGACATAGTTGCACTATCATACACCGTAAGGGTTCCACTATGCAAATAAAAACCAGGGTCATCATTGTTGATTCCTAAAATAGTTTGCCATGTACCTGAAGTATCATGATTTACCCACGCTTCAACTGTGAAATTATTTGTTCCAATTGTCGGCCATCCAGACGTGCCAAGATTTAACGCGCCAGTATCAGCAACATCATACGCGGAAGAATAATTCCAACCCTGAACTGGACTATATGTTGAGGAAGCTATGGAAGTGATATTGTTGTTCAGGCCTGCATAATCAGTTCCGTTTAAATTGTCAGCAGTTGGTTCAAATGTTTGATATAATAATAATTGTTCATTTCCATTGACTTGCCATGTAACAGATTTTGTAATATCATCACTATTGGCATCGCTCATTTCATATATCAAAGAAATATTTTGATTTGTATCATTTACACTTTCATCAGTAGAATTTAAGATTGCCGTATCAACTGTAGGAAGACTATTTCCACCTGCCGGTGCTGCTTCGCCTTCATATCCAAGTAATGTTCCGTTTCCTGCAAAACCAACTGCCGTGGTCACATAAACACGATTTGCATTATCATACGTAATTCCGCCTTGTAATCCACCAGCTCTACTTCCCGCAATTGAAATATTCCAATTAGACGTATCTTCAACTCCATCCGTATCAAACTGCTTGATCAAATAGTTTGCAGCAAAGCCAGTTCCCTGCATGCCAAAAACATAGACATTATCACTTACATCAATTGTTATACTTCTTGCCTCTGCGTTGTCTCCTAAGTCAAATGTTTGATTCCAATTAGCAACATCTTCATCCCCATTATTATCATAATTTTTTATCATCCAATCATAATTTCCTGTTGACGAATAATTTACAAACCCTACAATATATACAAAATCAGCAGAATCAATAGCAAGTGCATTTGGTCTTTCTGCTTTATTATCGCCAATAGCATTATCTGATGTTACATTCCAAACCCTTGTTCCGTTTGGATATATTTTATACAATCGCCAAGATTCGTCATTTCCCGCACTCTGATTAAACCCAGCAGCAAATAAGTTATTGTTACTATCAAAATCTAACGCAGTAATTGCCCTATCCCCTATAAAATCTTGCTCCCAAGCCATGGAAGTATTAAGTGTTCCATTGGCGCTAAATAAACGAATGAACGCCATCACACCAAAACCATCATCCATTTCTCCTCCAACAGCAATACGCCCGTTACTATCGACAGCAATCGAATATAATGTTACGGCGTCAGATGCATATATGAATGATTTATTCCAATGTGTTACGTTCTCAAAACCAGTTGAATTAAATTTCTTTATCCATGCTTGATATAATTCATCACCTGTACTATTCGCAGTTCCAGCAACAAATATATTATCATCTTTATCAATAACCATTCCAGATAACGCATCATACACACTTGCTTCATTATCATTATCATCATATGAAAACGAGATGTTAAAATTCAGATCTTCCGTCGCATTTGAATACCATTTACGAATAAAAATATCATTTTCCGAGCTTGCGGTAACTAAGTTACTTCCTTCACCTGCAACATAAATATTACCTGCACTATCGTTCGCAACATATCGTGATTCATACCCATTCTGCATTGAGATATTCCAACTCGCGTTCAAGTCAGCTTCTGCCTGAATATCAATATCATTAATTGGCACACCAATTGCCGCTCCTGTAATCAGATTATAAGAAGATCCCGCAAATGAAGAAATTTGTGGTGATACAAAAAATGATGCACTAAACAAAAGAAGGAGTAACATTATTCCAGAGATATAACCAAACCTAACTTTTGATCTGGAGGATATTTTTGTATTCAGCGATTCTATTTTCTTAGTCAAATCAGAATATTGTATTCCAATATTATACAGTAAAGTTAAACGACGGTCAGAATCAGGAAGCTTACTAGCTTTAGCATACATGTGTCCTAAATCTGCACGCGTTGATGCCAGTTCCCTATTTTGTTTTCGTAGTGTTCGTTTCATGCTATTTCTTCTTTTTTTCCGCTTTCTGCCGGCATATCCGCCAGCCGCGC
>CAYOOY010000005.1:2635-44095 GCA_964405725.1 uncultured Methanosarcinales archaeon
TCTTTTTTTTCTTTTTTTTGTTGAGTGCGCTGGTTCGTTTGGCAATGACAGCGATTGAATTTGGAGTAGTGCCTAGTTCTTGTGCAATTTCTTTATTGGATAGATTGTAAATTGTCTTTAGATGCAAAATCAGAGTTGTCATTATTGATTGTGAGTGGGAGAATAAAGATAGAGGAATAACAAATTTTGATTTAGTCAGTAGAAGTTTATTTTGTTTCGCACTTGATCTTTTATACGCCTGCCAAATAGTTTGCTCTGATCGATTAAGAAGTGAAGCAACATTGGTATTAGAAAATTTTTTGTGTTTTCGAAGATAATAAACGAGAGTCTCCATTGAAGATAATGTAGATTTAAAGATAGAAACAGGAATAGAAATATCAGAATTTACCTCAGAGAATATATTTAATAGAGATTTGGCATCCAATTTATTGTGCTGATGCATACGTGAAAGCAATACTTTTAGCAGTTCTCTATCTGTGTCCACACCTTAGAAATACTATTTCCATATATAAGACTTACGTCAAAAACAAACATTTGTTTACTTTTTATTAATATTTATTTATATTTTTTAATAATTATTTACAACAGAGTGTAGTAAAAACTATAAATTCATGAACAAATAAAAAACTAGAAATCTTTTGAGAATAATAAATCTGAAAGAACTGTTAAATAATGTCCCGTGTGATGATGTTCTAAAACATTTACTTTTAGGCCCTGTTGTTTTGCTCTTCGAATAAGCTTTAACCCACATTCATGAGGCACCACGTGGTCTTTTTGGGAAATGACAATATGCATCTTGGTATTACGAAGTTGAGTAAGATTATTTTCTGGAGCAAGAGATTTCCACTCCTTTTTTAGCTTAATCAGTGAAAGTCCTTGTTTCTCAAATGCACGACGAATTTTTTGAGTACGAATTCCTTTCCATAAACATTCGGCCATACAGTTCCCGGGAGCATGCAATACTACTTTACTAACTTTAGGCACACTATTAGCAACCATGGTTGCAAGAACTGTTCCCATACTAAATCCAATTACATGAACTTCTTTAAAATCGTGTTTTTTTAATATCTCTGTTACATCATTATGGGCTTTTTCACGGATTTGTTCAAAATAATGAGCAGTTGATTTATAATCTGCTGACAAAATCCTCGAAGAAAATTCATACTCTAAACAAGACATATTACTATGAAGAACCCTATCACGCAATATTTGAACAGCAATTAATTTTGCATGCCAGGGAGGGAATATTACTACTAGAGTATCTGCGTCTTTCCTCTTAGAAAATCGTTTTTTAACATATCTTTTTAGAAGTGTATGCTTTAAAGTTTCTTCTGGGTGATTACCATCAAGAAATTCAATGTAATATTTATCTTCTTCCATAATTATCAGAATGTAGCAAGATAATATAAATTTAACTAGCCTACTACTTGCTAAACTTCTTGGATCCGATGAATTCTACAATCAATTGCGCCGCCAATTGTGCAGTTCTCATTTGAATATCATGTCGTGGACTCATCTCCATTATATCTAATCCAACTACATTTAATTCAACAGCACACCGTTTTACTAATGATAACACATCGTTTGAGAGCAAACCAAAAGGAACTGGTGTATCAACAGCTGGCGCAAAAGACGGGTCTATTGAATCTAAATCAATCGATATGTATAATGGCATTTTTCCAATTTTTCGACGAATCTTAGAAAATACCTTTTTTAACCCAATTTCGGCGACGTCAAGAGCAGTAAAATGAGATATTTTATTTTTCTTTAAATTTATTCGTTCTTCTTCTTCAATAGATCGAAGACCTAATTGAACAACATGGCGCGGGGAATTACTTGGTAATTTACAGATATCATGAACTACTGAGCCATAATAATTTTCTGTTGAACTAACAATGTCTGGGTGCGCATCAAAATACAGCACGGCCATTTTGGGAAAATGTGGAGAAAAACCCTGAAGTACTTTGGTTGTTATAGAATGATCTCCTCCTAGAATAATTGGAATTTGATGTTTTTTAACAGAGGATAACACACGAGAGACTTGTTTTTTGGTTGAATTCCCATAGTCATGAAATGATAAATTCAACGACCCTCTCTCAGGAAGTATACGCATAGTTTTTCCTTTTCGTTTAAAACTAAGACGTTCATGTGAAGCTTTACGTATGGCCAATGGACCTTTACTTGCCCCATGACGATTCGATTTATTTCCACTTTCATCAGGTACGCCAACTAATACTACATCAGCGTTAGCTTTTTTAGCACAATTGTGATAGGCAAATTTTTTCATTGAAGATTACCCAATATATTTCTGTTTAATTTTACTGTGTGAACCTTTGAAAGAACCAGTGTTATAGGGATGTAATTCGACAAGTGGAGAGAATTGCTTTGGAAATTCACGAAGTGCTTGCGCATATTCTTGACTAATGATACGTAAATGTTTAACAAAAGATTTCTCGATTTTTTTTGAGAGAGAAGGACTTGGTTTTACACCTTTTTCTAATTCTAGACGAAGAACTAAACGCGCACCTTTTTTCCCCGCAGCATTTATTTTAAATGTATGCACTTTTTTTGTTAATGTAGTGTCTTTCATTAACGCCATTTCTACTTGTGAGGGATAGATGTTTGTTCCATTGATTGAAATAGTTCCGTCGCTTCGACCATAAACAACAAGGAATGGAAGATGTAAAATGTCCGAATGTTTACTATTCATAAATCGTTTAACTTTTGGACCTCCATATTTTTCTAGAAGGTCAATCATTTCATTATACGGTATTTGTTTGCCTTCATCATGAATGTTATATTTCACTTTAGGTGCAGAGGCTTCCGGGTCGAGTAAGGTTACGGTAAATTCACTTGTTTTTTTGCCATGCTTATCCACCGTTTCACAATTTTCAATGTAATGAGCTAGTGGATTATATTGAAAGACCATAGGAATTCTTCCAGGAAGAGATATGCGAGATGCCAACCCTTTTCTTTGGGGAAGTAAATCACGAATAAACGAAGAAAAAGGTGTTTCAAAAGCAACACCAATATCAAGATCTGAAGCACCATATCCCGAGAATATACGAGATTTTTCACCAACAATGTCCCTTATGTGTTGCTTGTAGCCAAAGACAAATCCTTCACCGCCAACACATACATCTACTTCATATTTTTTCCAATCAACTTTTCGTTTCGTTTGGTCAAATAAAATTTTACAAAAAGGTGGATATCCTGCAATTAAATAATGATATTTTGGTCCAAATTCTTTGATAACATCAACAACCCTATTAATATCTGGGCCAGTATTTTTTACAATCCCTACATGCTCAAAAAATTCACAGAATTTCAAATCAGTAGTCCATGGACCAGGAGACCAACAACTAATAATTATTGATTGTCTATTTGAGAGTTTGAATAAATATTCTGCTTCAAATTTTACCCCCTGTTGCAATGTGTTATCTTCACCAAGGCTTTTAATCCAATTTGTTGGATGACCCGAACTCCCTGATGATTCTTCAATTATACCTTCATCTGGCAATCTACCGTAATAGCAAAGATCCTCAAATTTATTCTTTTTAACATAATTATTTTTAGTCGTTTGAGGTAACTTATTATGAAATTGTTTGATAGAACGAATAAAGTAGGGTCTGATTTTCTGTTCCCTTAAGAATTGTTTATAGGCAGGAATTGTCTTTGCTGCCTTTTTGAAAATAGCAAGAGCTTTTTTTTCTGAGAGAAGTTCCATAACTTTAGGATCAGAGTACGCTAAAAAATTTTTTGATAATTTGTAACTTTTAAGCAAGATGCCTTCCAAGAAATGAGAAAGACCAAGTGGAGTTGCCTTTACAAGTAAACGTCTTATCATATAGGTCCTACAAAACCCATATTTTTAAATATGAGTCGTCATTTTTGAGTAGTCATGGTTGCAGAAGTAGTAGAAGTGCCTAAATTGAAGGCTATTGCAGTACAATATTTGCTAGCCCATGCTGAACAACCTAGTTTATTATCTACATCAACCATTCCACAACTTCGTGAATTTGCCAAAAGAGAACCCTTTTTAGATGAATTTCTCAAATTGGTGCATTCTCGCGTAGGATATAGCGAGGTAAAGTTGTTTAACACAGAATGGTTTATGCCACAGTCAAAATTTGTTGAAATTCAAGATTGCTTTAAAGAAATCACAGGTATTAATAATCCAGCGCATTATCGTGAATTTGGAAGAATTGTACCTTCATTAAGTTCTCCCCTTTTACAACTTGCTTCTCGAACATTTGGACCCGCAGGAGTCATTAATGCAAGCTCTCGTTACAATACAGGATTTAACAATGATCAACAGATTGTTATTGAAGAGCTAGCTACAAATAAAGGACTTGTAGAAGCAGTTGTACAACATTATTTTTTACCTCGTACAAAGGATAATCCAGCATATCGAGAAATGGTCGATGCAGCCTTGGGATATTGGGAGGGAGTTCCAGGATTATGGGGATTTCCTGTAAGAGGAGATGTACAAATGAATGAGATTCAAATTCCTTTAGATACATTAGTAGAACACGACTATAAGTACCTTGGTTTGAACTACAACGAAAAGGGGAATGCAATTCGCATTAATGGTGAAACAATAGGAGAAAAAGTACCTCTTAATGAGGTATTAGCATATGATCCTCGAATAGAATTTCTAGAGAAACCAACTTCAGAATATACTCCAGTAAGGATTATGGAAAATGTAATAATTAAAGGAGATACCATTTTTCGTGAAGGAGAATTATATGGGATGCCTTGTAATAGATATACTGTAAAAATTCCAAATATTGGATTTTTTCGAAGAATGGGTTTTGCTATATCTCAATTCGTTAAAGATCGACAACAGAATAGTGAAAAGGACACACATCGAATTACTATTACAAGGCCCGAAGATATTACAGCGTTTGAATTATTAGGACAGGCCGATAGGGCAAACCAAGATAAATTACAAGCAGATCTTGATAAAGAAAAAGCAAATAGAGAAGCTGCAGAAGCAAAAGCAGCAGAAGCAAAAGCACGTGAAGAGGCAGCGAATGTGGAAAAAGAAGCAGCAGAAGCGCGTGTGTATCTTCAAGAACAAGTATCAGGTGCAAACAGAATTTTTGGTCATGTTAAAGGATTAGCGCATGATGATAAAAATTCAGCAATTGCAATTAATGGGGAGGCAATTTTTTACCTCGATACGCTTATTGCACGTTATAACCCGGAATATCACACACAACATGGAAAACTAGCAACGTCACCACAAGAATTAGGAGACATAATTGGCCAAGTAATGGAATTTCCTTCGATTGATGATCATGTTTTGGAATTTGCTCGTCTTACAAATCAAATATTGGGAAAAACATCCGAGATTGTTGTTAATAGTAAAGATATAATGTCTGGTGGTATTGAGACAAAATTAGAAGATTTTTATTTAGCGGATGTTGTAATGCCAATTATTGAGGCAGTACGAAAAGTTCATCCGACAGTCGAAATTTCGTATGTGGCACCTGAAGAAACAAGTATCTATCAATGTGACAGGCGTCAAATTAAAATTGCATTAACTAATTTGATAGAAAATGCTGCAAGCGCAAGTGTGCCGGGAGGAAGAGTGGCCTACGTATCTTATAGCCAATC
This sequence comes from uncultured Methanosarcinales archaeon, assembly GCA_964405725.1. Classification (GTDB taxonomy): domain Archaea; phylum Nanobdellota; class Nanobdellia; order Woesearchaeales; family GW2011-AR9; genus CAYOOY01. The sequence continues at coordinate 8,258 of CAYOOY010000005.1, forward strand.
GGCAGGTGGACGAAATTTAAGTATCAATCATATTTTTCAGACAGGAGTAATGTCTGATGACGTTGAACATAAATTAAACATAGGAGAACAATTTTCTACAAAAGGAGATAAAGGCAATGCAACAGGAGCTTTGGCAAGTAAATCAATCATTGAACAAACACATAATGGGACGTTAAGATATATTTCATTAATGCACGATAATTTACGATCAGAAATGCGTAAACGAAGAATCAGACATTTGCCCCGATTACAAAAACAAACACCGTATCAAGAATTAGTACAAGACTATAAATCCGCAATAGAATTTGTATTCTAAGTAGCCTAATTAAATAAAAAGTAAAAATTATTAAAGAAAAAATAAAATTAAAAAATATTTATTTTAGGTTGATTTCCTGCATAAATGTCATCAACCACACTTCTAAGAGCAGGGCCATACTGTCCCACTATAGTTGATCTTAAATTTGGATTGGTTGCTTTTTCCATACCATACACATCGATAGTTTGTGGCGCAGTCGCAAAGTCGGGATCTAATCCAGATCCACCAATACTTACTTGACCTTTCTTGGAAGTTGCAACAAGTATTTTGGTTAAGCCTGGCAAATTACCATCTTCTTTTGCATCAAAAAGATCAAAGAAAAGATCTTTACCTTGAAAATCACGTCCTTCGTAATGTAAATCTAACACAATTAGATCATTTGAAGATATGTTTAAGCTATTCCAATACGCTGATTTTTGCTCATATGCTCTATCAATATCTACTACATGTAATTCATATTGACTACTTCCTGTTTCTAAAGACGCCATTGCATGTGACGCATCCGCTATTTCTTCTAAGCTTGACCTTGCTTGTTTAATAAGGGCAACTTGATCTTCTGCTAAAAAAATTCTTCGTGACATTTTTATTGGGCCTCCTTTGGCGTTTTACCTACAGGCATCCATTCTTCTGAAGTAGGATGTTGTGTAGGTTGTTGTATATGAGCGTCTTCTGCTCTAAAAAAATCAGTTGATACTTTTTGTCCTTCTGATGAAGCATTTAATTGAGGTAATTCACCATTACGCATTAAATAAAATCCTTCCAATAGGCGAGCGCCATGACTTAGTGAATCATCTTTTTCTAACCCATATATGGCAATTGATTTTGGATTAATAAAGGCAATATCAACATTTACAGTATCTGGATTAATTTGATCTTTTTCACTTGTATACAATAAGATTTGATCTATACATGCTATTTGCTTGAAGCTACCGGATTGCTTCCATGTTGCAAAATCACTCGCAATATCAATTCCCGTATATCCCAATGCTTGACTAACATCACCATCCCTGCGAGCATGTTTATAATTCAAATCAAGAGCAATATTTACTTGATCTTCAAGTTTTATTCCCTTAAAGATAATTTCATCCCAGTAATGAGGATTTCCTATATTTGCAGGATCTACGGTGCGAACAATATATCCATGAGAAGGCAATTGAAGATTTGCACTTTTCAATACTTCCATATCATCATCAATAATAATTGCGTATTTTTTAAAACTCATTTCAGAGCCTGCTGGAACGTCATAATTAGTCATAATTTCACCTTTAGGTTTTTGTTTACCACTTTTGAATTAAAACAACTTATAAACATTGTTATACTGTAGGATATACGTCATTTGTGTAGTTATTTGTTTGGTTATTGATCTAAATACTGATAAATCCAATCAGAAAATCAATTAAGATATTTCTACCTTTTAGAAAATATCATCTCAAGTGCCATTACAACTACCAAACCTGCAACTACAAAAGGTATAAAATACCACATAGGAGCTGAAGATTGAGACATGTGAGTCCATGGAATTCTTAGAGACCCTACCATTAATCCAATTAAAAAAGAAAATGTTAGAAACTTATAATTCTTAAGAAGATAATCGACTAATTTCGAGAATCCAAGGAGTCCAACAAGACATCCTGCAGCGAAAACAGAGAGAATAACAAATTTCATATTATGGATTGCATTTAAAATGTACTGATATTGGCCAAATAAAACAAGAAGAAACGAACCAGAGATTCCGGGTAGGATCATAGCGCTTATTGCAATGACTCCTGAAATAAAAATAATGAAAAGTGAGTGATTAAGTTGAATATTTGCATTTGTTGAGATAACGAATGCAACTAGAAAACCAAATATCATGAATATTGACCTTTGAAGATTTATTCTTCCAGTATTTTTGTATAAAAATAATGCTGAAGCAATTATTAATCCTAAAAAAAAAGCAAAGGTATACGCAAGATATGAGGTTAATAAAAAATCAATCAATCTTGAAAAGACAATAATTGAAGTGAGAATTCCGGCGCCAAGTGGGAGAAAAAGTGCAAAATCATGTGACCGTAGCACAGCAAATCCCCTTCTCCATTTACCAAGTAAAAATAGCCACAGAAAAGAGAGATCAACTGTTGAAACTGCATGTACCAATCGTTCATAAATTCCCGTAATAAGCGCAATAGTTCCGCCAGAAACACCTGGTATGACATCAGCGATACCCATACACATCCCTCTCAGGTAAATAAATAAAGCCTGCGTTGTTTTTTTAATCACAAAATTGTGTTGCGTGACTTGTATTTAAAGGTTTATGCGACTCTTGCAATAATGACATACCGCATTAAGAATTCCTGTGAATTGAAAGGTGTTTATTTTTTTCTTACAATGAGGACAATCAATTAATGTATGTGTAATGTGTACCACCCATTAAAATGATTTTATATATTATTTATTAATAAGTATTGAAAAGAAAAGAAAAATTAAAAGAAAAAAATTAATCTGAAGCTAGTTTCCACACACGATGTACTGCTAAAATAAGTGCACCTGGAATTACAAACACAGCCAAATTGTTAAGAGAGATCTTTAAAATTAGACCAATCCCATACACTAAATGCAAATTTGCCATAGCTGCAACCATTAACGCGAGTGCTGCAAGTAAAAAAGCATCTGTATCTTTTGCTGTTAAATTAAATAATCCAACGAGAATACCTAATGTGAAAAATGTTGTCATATACACAACATCTGCCTTTAAACCAAATAGCTTATCAAACTGTGAATGAAAAATTCCTACTAATACAGCAAGAGCCATTCCAATTAAAAAAGCGAAATGAGCAAGTTTGTGTAATTCAATTTCCTCTTTTTTCCAGAAACTCATTTTAGGTGTTATTTTCGTTTGAGCAGAATATGTAGACTTGGTAACTCTTCTAGATCTAGCTTTTGAAGTAGATTTACGAACTCTTTTTTTAACCATTACTATCACCTCTTGCCTACAATAAACTCATTGTAGTATATAAATTATTCGGATTATGTTTTTATAGAGATACGTTATATTCATGTTATGATTGAATTTGACATTTCTAAATGTAAAACAAAGGCTGGCTATTCAGCTAAATTGAAGAAAGGTCGTGTTCTTAATTTGAAAAAGATAATTGCAACATTTAATGTTCTTTTAGAAACACCCATATTGGTTGTGATTAAAGTTGATGATGTTGAAGTGATTGTTCACAAGCATGGCGAATTATATTTCAAGAATTGTTCTGACACGAATAAAATGAATAAGATTTCCAAGGAAGTGTATGCATTGTAGAAAAAGGGTCCCCTTAGATTATTGTGGGGTGTATTATTTAGATGATTTAGGGGTGTTTTTTGTACGATTGAAAAAGGGAGATATATTAATAAAAAAAGCAGAGTGTCTTCATGTGGGTGGTTTCCTAGTTATTGAATGTTGGATAATTGTTGGTACTCTTTTGCTTTCTCAGTTTCGCCGATTAATATTGCAATTTCTGAAGCAATTGTATGATTTGTCGTACGTCCATTTGTAAAACATCGTAACACTGGTTCTGCCATCTTTCGTGCTTGATCCATCATTCCTGACTCAACGGCATATTTAATACCATCACGAGCATATTGGGTATGGGGATTCCTACGGCAAATATGTGCGTATACATTCACTGTCCTTTGTGCTTCTCCAAGTTCAAAATCTCTTGACCATTCTGCAATGTGGTGGGGCTCGATTCCTCCATCCAAATCATGGTAGGTCATACAACCCTCAGTTAACGCTGAATCAACCGCCCATTTATACAATCGAACAGCATCATCTTCTCTTCCCAATACATGGGCACGTTCGGCAGCATATTTGATTGCGTAGAATCGATGAAAATCATCTGCCGTTTTTGCATGTTCTTCAGCAACCTGTAATGCCAAAAGAGGATCTCCCATTTCATCAGCAATTTTAACTCCTGCGCTACCCCCATATTGTAAATTAAGCAGCATTGGACGAGCCGAATCCCAAGAATCACGAGCTGAATCAATATCTCCTACTTTTTGGAAAAATCTAGCAGCTAGTACTGGGTCTCCAACTTTTTGATAGGTATCAGCCATTACTACGTGAATGTATCCAGACGGAAATATGGCATCATCAACGCTTGATTCATTAGCTAATAAATTCATTAAATTGCCAACTAATTGCCATTTTTGATCTAGGGTATCTCCCCAAGAATACATGCTCCAATTCGTTGGTTTAGGACCTTTATTAAGAGAACAAGCTAGTTTTACTACATCATCTATTGCTCTATAAAATGTGGTTATGGCAATTTCTTTTTCACCCAAAATTTGCGCTTTTCGAGCTGAATGATATGTTATGATCTTATGTCTCCCATCCCATATCCATTTTCCCTTCCTTACACGAGATGAAAGATCAGAGAAATTTCTTATATCAACATCAACAGCATTTTTCACAATATCACGCTTGCGAGTGTCACCCATTTCAAAAGCAACTCCGGCTGCATCCCATAACCTTCCCTGACTAATTAACTCTTCTATATCTTTCATATACAAAAAAAAAACGCCCAATTTATAAAATTTTCGTCTTTTTCAAGTAATAACTTGCAGATTAAAAAACCTCCGTTTATCTATCTTTTTCAATAACTAAACAATCCTCCTCCAGTAACTTGTTCTAAACAAAGAGAGATTTATTCAAAAATAGACCTTTTATTTATTAGAATTAGGGCACGTGTGTTGTAAAAAAGCGCCCCCGGTCGGATTTTCTCATTATCATTCGAAACTGTTACCAAATAATAACATTTGAACCGACGATCCGATGGTATCTTTCCTTTAGGATAACAGCCATCTGCTCTAACCACTAAGCCACAGGGGCGCAATAAGAAATTTATCTAAATATTTTATAAACGTTTCTACTCTTTAACATCGCCCATTTCAGCGTACTCCTCATGAACTGGATGATCGTCAGATTTTCGTCTCTTTCTTTTGGATTTTGGTTTTACTTCATTCATTGCTTAGCATATTTTTTTTGCATTTTCTTATGATAAGAACAAAACACAATCCCTTTACTTGCTTTTCGAGAGCACCTAACACAAATTCCTGCTTTCTTTTTTTTCCAATAATCCGATCTTCTTTCATTATTAAGACGATCTTTATTTTGATGATAGAATTTTAAAAAACGATTTGGATAATTTCCATTTTTGTATACCTTGCGCTCTTTTGTTTTTTTGGTCCTAATCTTGCGAAGTATTTTTCGTATCATGTAATCCTCTTTTTTTGCACTTTTCTTTAAAGTAGGTACTTTCTTCTGCTATTTTAATCTTTTGGATTTTGATTAGTTTTATGTCTTTGTTTCAAAAGAGACGACACAAATTATTTAAACGTACGAAATGTTCTTGCTTTATGGAAGAAGAGGTGTTATTGAATTTACGTCAAACACGTAAAGCATTTATTATTGAATATGGATGCGCGTTACTTATAGCTGTTCTTTTATTTCTGATATACTTAACAAAGAATCCAATTATGATGATATATTACATTGGTTTCGTCTTGATTGCATTGTGTATAGCTTCAGCAGAACTTCATAGAGCAATGACAAAATATACAATGATGGAAAGTAAGTTGGTAATTATGCATGGTATTTTTAAGCAAACCAAAAAAACAGTATATTTTCATCCTCTTGGTTTTGCAACTCACTTAAATGTGAAACAAACTCGCCTACAAAGATTACTAAAATATGGAACCATTTATCTTAAAGAAGGAACAGAAGGATTTCAGATAAAAGATGTTAATAATCCTCACAAGGTTCTGGATAAAATTGAAGAAAGGGTAGAAGCAAACAAGCACCCTCATAAAAAGAAAAAATGAGTGAAATTAGATTTTTTTGATTCGAATTCTTTCATTAAATCACCGCCATCCATTTCAAGTGAATATGTGATATTGTCAAGTTTTTTAGATGCTATAAATGAAATAAATTTTTTCTTCTTTTTAGTATCCCATTTATCAAATGCATGTGCAGTTTCACACAAATAATTAACATCGCAATGGTTCTCACGTAAATCATCCTCCTTATGCCGATCTGGATGCAGTGGACAAATCATACACCCGCTATCATTAACTAAATTTCGACAAACACCAGATCGCAAATCATGAGATTTTCGTCGGTCTCTGAATTTTTTAAATTCTTCAATTGTTTTTGGATTCGCGTTTTTATATTCCAATGAGTTTTTATGCACTGCTTGCTTGATTGCTTGTTTTGATACAAATGTGTTGCCGCAGCACCCCATGCAACCGCCATTTAATTGACATAAAATACTAGAAGTGCTCATTAGTGTTTCTCCAAAAAGGCGTTTAATTTTTCCATCGCCTTATTTCGATGACTTATTTTGTTTTTTTCGTTTAATGGCATTTTAGCAAAGCATACATCACAGCCAACTGGTGTAAATATTGGATCCCAACCAAATCCACCACCACCAGAAGGTTTAGTTATTGTGCCATCTAATTCACCTTCAAAAAAATGAGTGTGATTACCATCTGAATATCCAATAACTGTTTTTGCGATAGCTTTTTGAGAAGGGTATTTTTGCAATAGATTATAGATCCCTTCTGCGCTAAGAGATCCAAGGAAAAATTTGATTAACGGACCAGGAAAACCATTTAATGCTTCAAAGTACAACGAAGTATCCTCACAAAAAAATTCTTTTCCAGGATTTAATTTGCATGCTTCTTCTAATTTGGCTTTAATGATCTCATGTGGATCCATTGATTGTATTTCTACCAGATCTGCTTTATACTGTGTGATGTGAGGAATTATTAATTGTGCTTCCTCAAATTTGTGTTTGTTTCCGGTAATGAAATATAGAGTCATGGTAGTGCAAAGAAAGAATGAGATTTATAAAAGTTTACAGAGAAATGTACTGGTTTCGTTTTGGTCCAACACCAATTCCTTTTATTGGAACACCTACATAATCACTAATGAATTGTATTAGTTCCTTAGCTTCGCCTGGTAACTTTTTACCATCTCTTATCTTAGAGATATCATGAGGAAGATGAGGAAAATATTCAATCACAGGTTTTGCTTCATAAAGAGTTGAAGTACTTGATGGCATTTTATCTGTACTGATTCCATTTACCTTGTACGCTACAACCATTGGAATACCGGGCAGTGATGTTTGTGAATAATCGAAAAGGCAATCAAATTTTGTTACATATAATTCGTCTACCCCATTTAAGTCAATCATATGTTTTAATTGTACTAAATCAAAACTTCCTATACGACGAGGTCTTTTGGTGGTGGCGCCATATTCATCGCGCAGCATACGTAAACCAACACCTACATTAAATAGATCTTCTGATTGAAGCATTGATTTTCTATCAAACATTTTTTGCTCAACTTCTTTTTTGTGTTTATATCCCCCCTCAGCCATGCAATGTTCTTCTGATTTTCGTCCCCCAAATTCACTTACAAATGGACCCCACCCTACACGAGACATAATTGCTTTGCCAACCCCAAACGTTTTTGTATGGTATTTGACTGGTAAATCACCACCAACATACGCATTCGCAGCAATAGGTCTTGAAGACGTAACAAAAGGAGCAGTTCCATGCGTTTTATCAATTGCACATCCATTCGCAGATTCAAAGAAAACGTCTTTTCCAGATTTTACTTCATGAAGAAGAAAAAGGGGATCACACATGAATTGCTCCAATCTTCTAGCAGCTGCATCAAAATTTGTAGCGACTTGAGAAACGTTAACACTTAGTTTATATTTTTGAACAACGTCTTCTAAATTATCACGCATTGAATCAAAGTAACTTGGATCAGAAAGATATCCTGCAAGTTGAATGTTTTTAATTCGATCACCAACCATACGTGTTGCTTGATCTGCATAGCAAGGTCCTCCGCCTTTTCCAGTAGTTCCTACTCCTTTTCCATGAATACCATCAAGAAAAAGATGGTGTGGTTGAATAAGAGAAGTTTTTGGATGCATGAATAATCGATCGCGTACATTAATTCCTATACGTTCAATTCCTTCAACTTCTTCATAAAATGAGTCTGGGTTTACAACACATCCTGTTCCAACATAAAGACCAGCTTTGTGTTTTATGCCAGATGGAACAGCATGTGTGATTATGTGAAAATCCCCTACTTCTAAATGATGGCCTGCATTATCAAAACCATTATATCGGGCCCAATAATCAGCGTCAACTACTTTATCAAAAATTCGAATTTTGCCTTCGTCTCCATATTGAAGACCAACGCCAACAGTAGATTTTCCGTGCATACTTATTTGGTTTTCACGCGTATTAAATACTATTTCGCTTATAGAATATGATTACTAGAAACACTACATTTCTTTTGGTGCTGTAATTCCAAGCAAATTAAGACCATTCTCAAGTACTTGACGTACACAATCAACAAGTAATAAACGAGCTTTAGAAAGGTTTTGGTCATCTGAAATAACTTTATGCTTATGATAGAATTCATTAAAAAGTTGTGCTAGAGAAATTAGGTAATTTGCAACATGGTGTGGTTTGTAACTTTTTTCTGCACTTTCAACAGCTTGTGAAAAAATATAGAGTTGTGTAATTAGTGCACGTTCTTCATTTGAAGTGAATAAAGAAAAATTGATATGGTCTCGAAGCGTATGATTTGATTTTCGTAAAATTGAGCAAGCACGTGCATGTGTATATTGAACATACGGTCCAGTTTCTCCTTCAAAGCTGATTGATTCTTCAGGATCAAACGTCATCTCGCGATGCGGGTCAGATTTTATCATAAAAAATTTCAACGCAGCAAGAGCAATAATTTCTGATCTTTCATCAAGTTCTTCTTTAGATAACGTATGTCTTGCTTCAATGGCCTTTCTTGCTACACTGGCTAATTCATCCATCATATCATCTGCATCAACAACTGTTCCTTCTCGCGATTTCATTCTTCCGTGTGGAAGTTTTACCATCCCATAACTTAGATGGTACAAATTATGTGCATGAGGAAATTCTATTTTTGCAAGAATCGCAAAAAGTTGTTTGAAGTGCATATTTTGTTCACTACCAACTACATAAACCATAGAATCAAATTTGAAATCGTTAAATCGTAAATGTGCCAAATACATGTCTTGCGTCATATAAATTGTTGTCCCATTAGATCTAATAAGAACTTTATTTGGTAACTTAACATCTTCAAGAGGTGCAATAATTGCTCCCGTTTCATCTTTTTCAAATACACCATCACGTACCCCTTGATCAACTAATTCTTTTCCACGTGTGTAGAAATCACTCTCAAAGTATTCTTTTTCAAATGCAATACCAAATCGTTTGAATGTTTGATTAAATCCATTTACCACCCATGAATTCATTTTTTTCCACAATGCACGAACTTCTGGATCGTTTTGTTCCCATTTCAAAAGCATTTCTTGAATGTCTTTTTCCAAACCAGGATCTTCTTTTGCATGTGTTGAGTACAGAACATAAAAATCCCCTACGAAATGATCTGTTTTTTTGTTGGGTTGTTTGTTATTTCCCCATTTTTGATATGCAAGCATTGATTTACATATATGAACTCCTCTATCATTGATAACTTCAACAGGATGTACTTCATGGCCATAAAATTGAGCTATGCGACACACTGCATTTCCAATTGCCATATTACGTAAATGACCTAAGTGAAGAGGTTTGTTGGTATTAGGTGAGCAATATTCTACTACTACTTTCTTTTTTTTGGAAGCTTGGTTTGCACCATATGTTTTAGCCAACTTGTAAATACTGCCAAGTGTTTCTTTGGCAAGTAGTGTTTGATCAATAAAAAAATTAAGATACGGTCCAACTACTTTAATTTCGTGGATGAAATCTGGTTTATTTGTAGATATTTTTTTTTGTAAATCTTTAGCAGCCTCAACAGGATTTTTTCCTAACTTAAAACAAGGAAAGGCATAATCACCCATTTTTTGGGCTGGTGGAACTTCAATAAGCGTAATGATTTCATCATATGATTGAGAAGTATGTTGTTTAAGTAGTTCAGCAATTTTATCAATAAAAGTCATCGTGTATGAGCAATCAACAGGTTTTTATTAATGTTTCTAGCTTGTTGATAGAGTCTGTGATGAATAAAGAGACATTGTCTATTATTGGTTTATTATGACCACCAAAAATCATTAAGGGATTTAAGTCATGTATAGATTTAAGAGAATGAACATAATCAGAAATATTAGAATCATTGAAGTTATATAATAAAGTTCCAGGATATATTAGATCTCCACTAAATAGGATTTTATTATGTTCGTCCCAAAGACAAATACTTGAGCTATCATGACCTGGTGTATTGATAACTTTCAAAGAAATATTTCCAAGATCAATATTTGAATGATTTTCAAGATGTGTGAATTTTGATTCAATAATTGTAAAATTATTTTTAACTAATTCAAATTGAGATGAATTTGTGAAATCTCTTTTATGAAAATAAGCTAATCCAGTATCATTCATACCTATATTATGGGTATTTGCAAAAATTATTTCAAATTGATTGTGACCACCAAAGTGATCAAAATGAAAATGAGTTAATACGGCAACTATTGGCACAGTAATATCTAATTGAGAAAAAAGAGAAGAAAAATCAATTAAACCAATACCAAGATCTAAAAGTACTGCTTTTGTATCTCCAATGATCAAATAACAGTTACAGTGCTCTTTATATGAAATCTCTTTTATGCAATATACGTGTTCATATACTTTTGAAATTGTAAAATTCATAATTTATAGATGGCTAAAAAACCATAGTTACAACTTTCAGGATCATCCATAGCATTAGGAATTACCGATACTGCCTTTGCACCATTTCGGACATGAAATCTAGCACCATAATCGTAAGGAAGATTCGTACCAGGTTTTGTTTTTAAAAGATGCTTTTCTGCCTCATGAATAGTTGGATTTGTGTATTTTTCATGTAATTGAGGTAATCTTCCATAACCTAACACAAATTTGGCACCGGATTCTTTTGCTTGATTTAATGTGTATGCAATTAATGTATTTACAAATCCATTTCCTTTAAGCTGTTCATCAACCCCCACGCCTATTAGAAAAACACAATTTGAATCAGTGTCATGAATTTTGTTTTCTCCATAAATAAACCCATCATTAGTTGCACTATACCAATCCTTTGGCAGTCCATATTCATGTAGGATATTTGCCCATGATAGAAGCCCATTCTGATCAAATTGATGTTGCAAAATATCAAGAGTCGAAGGGATTGTGAATGCTGGTTTATGATAGCTAATTACTCCAGCTGGTTGGCTATTGTGATAAAGTAAATTTATCCATCCTAATTCAATTCTATTCATGAATTTTTGTTTCTCTGCAACCATTCCCTCTCCAATATCTGGCCACGCGTTTTGTTCAACGAGGAGTACTTCCTCTAAATTATTCATTTTTGGTTGTATTATGTTCATGTTAATCACCAAATAATTAACAGAGTAGGTAATAAAAATAAATGATGAACGAGAGGAAACATAAAAGAACAAATATGTTTTAAATAAAACACTACAGTAAAATTAATAAAGAATGTTATTAAATAACGATATAAAATGAAAAAAGAAAAAAACCAAAAGGGCACAAGCACAGCAAAAAGAGTTCAACAGTATATTAAGGATCATCCTTATATCAAGCACTGTTTAAAGAACGGCCTTCTAAATTATTCTGCATTATCTCGCAAAATATCAAAAGAACTTAATATTACTAATAAAACTTCAATTGAAGCAATTCTTGTAGCAGCAAGACGATATGAACATTCCCTTAGTAAAGAGATAGATAATGACAAAAATATCAAAAATATCTTAGCTCACTCAGAATATCAAATTAAGAATAAGATTGTTGTATATATTCTAAGAAAGCCCATTGATATTAAACTGATGGGACAATTTCGGAAAAAAATAGAACAAGATACAGGTACCATATATGTTATTGAAGGAGTAAAAAACTATACATTGATCACACAGGAGATGTATAGTGAACTTGTTAAACAAAAATTCAAAAATATAATTGTTCATAAAAATACAAACCAGGTACTCATTTCATTTACATCATCAAAAAATATTGAAAATGTTCCTGGATGTGTCGCATTTCTAACTAGTTTATTCGCTGAAAATGGAGTTAATATTACTGAATGTTTATCCTGTTGGACAGATACTTTATTTGTAATTCATGCTGATGATGTGAGTAGAGCAATAGGTTTTTTAACACTTTGATTGAGTAAGAGTTAAAAGAAAATAGTATTATTGAAACTACCACACAGACACAGCAAATGTTTATATTCTAGAATTCGTAAGATATATTTTTATGGATAAGATTTCATGGGGGCCTAAAGCGAATGAGGATTATTTCAGGCCAAGATTTGAAGAATTCTTAGAAAGTGGAACTCTTGAAGATGCCTGTCGTGATAAGAAAGGAAGATTAAAACATATAGTTAGTGCCGAACATTTTGATCTTGAATTTCTTGCAACAATTCGTGATACTGCAAATGCAGCAAGACGTATTTCTAAAATTGAGCCAAATTATCTTAAACAAATATTACGACATGTTTCAGTTCTGAATTATTTTCATCAACCAAGTACGCGCACATTTCTCTCATTCTCACGAGCCGAATCAAAGTTAGGTATGCAGCGTGAAGATGTTCGTGACCTAAAAACATCATCCGCAGCAAAAGGGGAATCAGATCTTGATGCCCTTCGAACGCAAAGTTCATTTTATGAAGGAATGGTAATTAGACATCCAAGTAATTATTTTGCACAGTTTGCTGTATGGGCAATGGAACATTCAAAACGACCACTTAAAACAATTAGTGCTGGAGCTGGAACCAAAGAACACCCAACACAAGCTATTTTGGATTATTATACTAGTATTGAATCATTAGGATCGCTTGATAAAGCAGTTGTAGCATTTTATGGAGATTGTAAACGTGGAAGAACAGTTCATTCTCTTTCACGACTTTTAGCGTTACACGAAAATGTCATGATTTATTTTGTAGCACCAGAAGAATTACAGATTGATGAAGAAACTGAAAAATATCTTATATCTCGTAATGTAAGGGTAGAAAAGTATGTAAGAGGAATTGGATCAATTCCACAACTTGCTAACATCAATTATGTTACAAGATTACAAAAAGAGTATGGTAGTGATGATGAAGTATATCCAAAAAAATACATATTCAATAAAAGTCATCTTGATATGATGCGTAAAGATTCTATTTTAATGCATCCATTTCCAAAAAAAGAAGAAATTGTGCCTCAGCTAGGTACTAGTAATGATAATCGGATAATGTGGTGGCGTCAGCAGCGAAATGGCATGTGGACACGCCTTGCGACTCTTGCGTATTTATTTAATGTGGATGATAATATACGAGATAAATGGTATAAAATTAAGCCGAAGATAGATAAACTCTCTTCGCTCACCACTCAATAACTGCTTCAGGAGTATCTTCATTTAGAAAAAATAATTGAATTTCTGCGTTACAATATGTTTTAACCAAATTTGCTGTTTCTTTAGCAACACTTTTTAGTTTTGCCGATGAGATTGGAGGAAGGGATTCAAAATGGATCAATGCAGTGGTTGAATCAGAAGCGATTTTTGTATTACTATTTTTCCAATAATCAAATTTTGCACCAAGCGCAGTAGTAGCATCTTTATAATAGAGATCACCTTTTTTGATTTTGCGCAATATCCCTCGTTTCTCTTTTCCTTTCGCAATTTTAAAAGTAATATCTCCAGTTGTTTTTTCAAAATCGTCAAGTCCGTACGGAATGAAATGTTTTAATGCGACACTTTTAACAATATTAGTTATAGGATCTTTTTCAATAATACTTCTTTTACCTAAAGCTTGTCTTTGAAGCCGCTCAAGTGAAGTAGTGAGATGTTTAGATCCTAAATGTACCTTAGCACTATTATATGAAGAAATAAGTTGGTTATATTTTTTATTGTTTTTATGAAGAATTGCTTTAATTAAAGCTTGAGATTCTTTAAGCATCTCTTGTGATTCTGCAAAATGTAATGATTGATCAATATTAGTTGCGAGAATGAATGCAATTTGTAAATCGGGAAATTTGGAAAACACTTCTTTTGTAATTTTAATTTTCATTTTTTACGTAACTTCGTTCGCTTTCGTCTTGGACGAATAATTGTTGGTTTCATTCGTCGCAGAAATTTTTTCATTATTGTTGGTTTATCTTTAGAAGTTTCAATCTTCATCTTAGTATTTAATGTATCTAAGTTAAAACGAATGTCTTCAAGTAATTTTACTTTTTGCCGCTCATAATACACACGAACAACAAGGAGAAGAACATAAAGACCAAATATCCCACCAATAAGTAAACTAAGTTTAGCTAGAAGCGGTTGAATTAGATCAAATAACGGTTGAAGACCGCCTAGTTCTGCCACAGGAACTTGAAAAAGCATATCTGAAGGGAAGATGTTTTATTTTATATGTCTTGTGGTGAGGGGCCGTCATTTATTATGAGACGTAACCTATTTAAAAGAGGGAACTTTGTAATGATTTATGGAAGTTGGCGGACAAGCAGTAATTGAAGGAGTAATGATGCGTAATAAACGCAAGTTTGCAATTGCTGTGCGTACCCCTAGTGGAGAAATAAAAATTAAAAAAGAGCGAAGTACGTATTTTCCCAAATTTTGGAATAAACCATTTCTAAGAGGCGTCGTTGGATTAGCGTATACCTTATATGATGGTATTCGCGCATTAATATGGAGTGGTAACCAACAATCTAAAGAAGAAGAAAAAATGACAAAAAAAGAAATTATTATTACTTTAACCCTATCATTTTTGTTTTCAATTTTTCTTTTTATTGTTGTTCCTTTTTTTTCAGCTCAATGGATTGGAGGAAATGGTAAATGGTTTGATGTGTTTGATGGCATTTTTCGTGTGGTAATGTTTTTAGGTTACATACTCATTATTTCATTAATGAAGGATGTGAGAACATTATTTCAATATCATGGTGCTGAACATAAAAGTATTTACTGTCACGAATCAGGAGAAGAACTAACTGTTAGTAATGTTAAAAAATTTAGTAGATTCCATCCTCGTTGTGGTACATCGTTTATTTTTGTAGTATTGATATTATCCATTTTTATGTTCTCTTTTATTCAGGGACCAATGTGGATGAAATTTGTTGGAAGGATTTTGCTTCTGCCGGTACTTGCAGCATTAGGATATGAATTAATTAAGTTAAGTGCCAAATTTGATAAAAATGTCATTGTGAAAATATTGATTGCACCTGGTTTGTGGATTCAACGTTTAACAACTAAAGAGCCGAGTGATAAACAGCTTGAAGTTGGCATTGCAAGTTTGAAGGCTGTATTGGATTAGAAATTACAACAATTCAGCAGCCAACCTTGCTACTTCACTACGTTCAGATTTCGTTAAAATCACAGGTGAAAAGATATCCTGACCCAAGAATCGTTTCGTCAAATATGTTAACCCGTTACTTTCACGATCCATGTAAGGATGATCAATTTGATACGGATCACCATTAAAAATTATTTTTGATCCTTGCGCTACTCGAGTTGCAAGAAGTTTTGTATTCTTACGATCTAAATTCTGCGCTTCATCTACAATAATGTATGAATGAGACAAATTCCTCCCACGAGCAAATGTTGGAGTCATAAACCTAAGGATTTCTTTTTGGACCATATAATGAAGACCCATATTATCTACTTCAAAGACTTCACCATCATCTGTTGGTTTTCTTCTAGCACCATCTGAAATAGATTCATATGCATCTTTAATAGCTTCCATAAATGGACCCATCTTTTCTTCAAGAGACCCTGGCAAATATCCTAAATCTTTTCCTGCTGTTTCAACTGGCCTAATAATAATAATACGTTTATATTGACCCTCACGAAGTTTTTGAATACCAACAGCAAGAGGAATAATTGTCTTTCCAGTCCCTGCTTGGCCTAATGCTGACATTATTTTAATATCATCATCTAAACACGCATGTAATAAATAGGCTTGCTCTTTGTTTCGAGGCCTTATTGAATTAACATTATCTGGGAGATGAAGACGAGAAAACTGGTGCCTTTGGCCTCGTTTTCTATAGCGCATTAACATTCCACCATCCCCTTCCAAAAATAGATATTGATTATTAATCAGATCATCAAATTCGCTTGATTCGCCAAGTGTTACTCTTCCCCTACTTCTAAGGGTATCCCGATCATTTGAATCAAGATCTATGCAATCTGGAATTTGAAGTATGTCTGTAATTGATGCACCTTTTCTTGCCTCACGTAAGAATTCTGCTTTATGACCACGTGCAATTGCTTTTGTCAAAAGACCAGTATCCTCTGCGAGAAGTACATACTGATTTCCGTCATCTTTGTGTGTTTCTAAATAATCAACAAGAGCATCATCTGCATCTCTAAATTTTTTGTGAGGTCCACTAAAGACTACTTGCAAGGTTCCACGACCTTCTGGTATTTCTCTGCTTCCTGTATTTTGTTGTTGTTGCAAGGTATCATGAATTACATGAATGGCTTGTCCGGCATTATATCTACTCTCTCTATCAATACGCATATCTTGGCGATTAGCATCTAATTCATCCAACACCTCGGAGTGTACATATAAAGTTCCACTTAAATTAAGAAGTATCTTATAATCATCCATCAGAACGGACGTGTCAAGAAGTCGGTGCTTTTCTTTACTCATCGTTTTACATGATTCAGAATTGCATCGTACTCTTTAAATCGAACATCTACCCAATACTGAAATTCCTCTTTAAAATAATCCCTTGCGCCATTTACAAGTTGCCGGCCTAAATGAGAATAAGTATCGCTATCAATAGTACGCAACACATGGTACTCGATAGATTGGGGATTTAGATCTTGCTTGTTAAACCTCTCAAAAAATCGGGCACCCTGTGTATGAATGCGATCCCGCATTTCATCTGCGCTTAATTCTCTTTCTCCCACTTCCATATCTTGCAACATATCAAATAACTTGATACGAGATTCTTCCTGAAATCTTCCCTTGCAACCGCGCTTATCTGTTCCTGATGTAAATGAAACATATGAAGATCTTGAAAAATGTAATACATTAAGACTATAGGCTAATCCTACCTGTTCATCGTCAAATCCATTAATATGGTCTGTAAATGTCTGTGGACATTGTAATCTTCCAAGAATATGATGCATTGAGTATTGTTTTGCTCTTCTTTGTATTTTATCGCGAGCTGATTGACTCAAATTCGGAGAATATGTAGGAATCTTTATACGCATAGACTTGTGAGCTGAATTTTTGTATTTAAGCGTTTATGTGGTTGAATGAGTATATCAAAAATCAAGTATTCAAAATCAACATACTTGACTTACATGATCCAATTTTCTGATTCTAATAACATTTTCAACAAAGCTCTCAATTTTTGGTTCATGAGAAACAATTATGATCTGTTTTAATGATAATCGCTCAATTACTTCTCTAACTTTATCAAGTTGTTCGTGAGAAAAACCATCCGTTGGCTCATCAAGAATAAGAAGATCTTTTGTATTGATAGTATGAATAACATCATTTATTACTTTGTTTAATGCCAACCTATACGCAAGGGCGGCAGATGTCTTTTCACCACCACTTAAGTTGGCAAAACTCACTTCATACCCGTTTTGTTCAATTATTGGCGTGAATTGTTCATCTAAACGCGCATACATATGCTCACAATCAATCAACATGGAAAACCACTCCTGGAAAAGTTCATTAAAAAGTCTATAGATATGGTGCATTACATGTTTCTCAATACTATGAGTAATTTTAAGAAAATGTGATTCAAGCCAAAATTTAAGTTCTTGTTGCCTATGAAGAGTTTGTTTGTATGATTCTACTTTTTCTAATAGCAAATTTGTTTTTACAAGAGTTTCTTGTAAATGTTGCAAAGTAGTTTTCATTTTAGTTTCAGTTAGTGAGAGTTCTTTTTCTTGCTCATGAGTTTGAGTAAGATCTTTTCGTAGCTCTGTTATACGCGGTGTGTTATCTTTTACATTTTCAAGATGTAACTTTAATTTGCTGAAATGTATTCGATCTGCTTGAATTTCTTGATGAAGTGTATCAATTGCAATTGTAATTGATGCTAGCTCTTGATTCATTCGTTTATTAGTCGCTACATGCTTTACTTTATCTTGTAATTGTTTCTGCTGGAGCTGTAAATTGGTAATTACTTTGGTGGCATTCAATTCTGTACTTTTTTCCATAAGTTCATTGTTAAGATTAATATGTATCTGTAATTTCTCATTAAATATATCAAGCTCTTGTTGCTGTACATTTATTTTTTCTAGTTGATTTGAATATGTGATTATTTTTTGTTGGGCCATGCCAACTTCTTCAAGAAGGGTACTTGTTTCTTTTTGTTGATTTTTGATCTCTTGTAATTTTTTCTCATATCCATCTAGAAGATTTTGCGCTTGCTGAACTTTAGTATGTTCTTTTTGAGTAATGCCATCCTTATGTTCAGAGGTAACATTCTGTAAACAAGTTGGGCACAAATCAAGAGAAGAAATTTTAGTTACAAGATCGTGAGAATGTGATAAAAGTGTTGCATTTTTGGTAATTCCTTGTTCTGTAGTAAGTGCTAATTGAGCTAACTGATGTTGCTTATTTGTAAGATCTTCTTTAGTTTGAATTTTTTCTTGAAGTGTTGAAATTAGTTGTAGTAATTCTGGCTTATGTTCTTGGTTTTTGGCAATTGCAGTAATTTGTTGTTTTGTTTCTACAATAATACTTTGAGCAGATTTAATTTCTTGATTTATTTCGGCATCTTTCTTTTGAATATACACATGTCTTCGAGACACATCAGCAAGTTCTTTTTCAAGATCATCTTCTTGAATTTTTGGTAATTGACTTATTGTTGTTTGTAACTCTTGCTGTTCTTTTATCTTCTTTTGAAGAGTTATTTCTTTTTGTTCTAAAATTGCTTTTAGAGTAGTATGCTCATTCTTAATTTTGTTAAATTCTTGTTGTTTCTCTTCTAATATCGAAAGCTCTTGCGTTATTTGTCCAATATGTTCACGGGCTTGATGAAGTAACGGAAGAAATTCATCAATTGTCTTGATATGATGTTCAATATTTTTGGTAGTGTGATTTTTTTCATCAAGATATTGTTGATATGGCTCACATCTTGTCTTTAGGATAGTTAAAGAGGACCTCATTTTTTTAAGATATGTTTGTACATTTTCACGAATTTGTTTGTATTTATCAACATTGAATATTTTTCGTAAAACATCCATGCGAACTTCAGGAATCTCAGTAAGTATCTGTTTCATTTCTTCTTGGGGCGTGTATATAGTGTAACGAAAGATGAAATTTTTTGTTTTAGTAAGTAATTCTAGAGGGTAGCCAAGAAGAGAAATCATCTCTGATTTCATTTCAATTGGCATGAGGTCCTTTTGTACACCATTAATTGTAATATGTCCTGCTTGCTGTTTAACACTATTCTTATCTTTCTTTAAATTTCGTTTAATCACTATTTGTTTGTTTGGTAATGAAAAATGTAATTCAACATATCCAGAGGTTTTTCCTTTTCGTAAAAGAAAATCTCCAGGAAGATTAGTTCTTGAAGTACCAAATAGAGCAAATTCTATAGCGAGAAGAATTGAAGATTTACCACTTCCAATATCTCCAGCAAGAACAGAATTTCCGGGCCTGAAATTGATTGTTTCATCTGTATATGATCTTATATTGTGGAGTTTGAGAGTCTCAAGAAGCATGAATTTTGCGTAATTGGGATGTTAATATAGGTTTATATGGTACGGGATATAATTTAACCACAAACTATTTATAAAATAGCTTCAATTTTACCATGTAGAGGTTCTTGATGTTCTTAGACTATGAAAAAACTACTCCCTATATTGTTAGCTTCGCAAATGGCGTGTACTACTGTGAAGGTCATTTATGTTGATCAGAAGCAACATTCAATTCAAGATGCATTGCAACATACACCTTATTCTTCTATGCATGTGAGTGGCCAATATATGGTTGGTGAAAAGGTAAAATATTCTATTATTGAAGTTAAACAAGGTCGAAGAACAGTAGCAACATTTCGTAGTCCTAATGGATTTGAAGAAGGAGAAGTGTTGCAGAAAAGAAATTATTCCGTAATGGAGCGACATTACCCATACAAAGAGACTGATTCTTCTGTTAGTGAATTTTTTGTAAATGGCAATTCAATTGGGTATGGGTTGCATGTTAAGGGCAGTGCAATTGGGACAATTAAAATGACAAATGTTCCCACAAATAAATTTTCTCCTGGAGCAAAAGCAAGGACCTATAGAGATCGATTTGGTGAACATGGTACTAATTTTCAAGAAACAAGTGTGGATGTAGAAAAAAATGGTAAAACAAATTCGCGCACAATATATCGTCAAGGACGACCATGGAAACAAATAAGTGTTCATTACAATGGACCAAAATCAGCCATACGTGTACAAAAAACGTTCAACTATGAACAAGAATATGCTGGATTTAACAAAGTGGATACAGATACATGGATTTCTACAGAAACACATATTTCTCGCATAACCTTTCCCATAATAGTTCGTGGGATGAATTGTGAAGGAACTATATGTCGAAATCTCGAGGACTTGATACAAAAAGAATGTTGCGTTAAAGGAGAAGTTGTGGTTGGAAAAGACGCGTTGTTTGTTAATTGACTACTTTTTAGGGACAAATTTATAAAGAAATACTCATTTTAAGTATAAATGGACGATCAATTAGTTATTAAGCCAATACTTGAACAGATTTTAGAGAGAGAATTACCACTTCATACATTAGAATCTCCCTTTAAGAGGTATGAACGTCTTTTTACTACATATTATCACCTTTTTGCGGGTCCACTTTCATTAAGAATAACAGATTGTGATGATTCAAATACATTTGAAACTCTTCGTTTTAATAAATTAGGTCATGTGGTTGAGCTTACAGCAACGGTAGATGAAAGATACCATATTAAATCATACCCCTCGCTGAATGCTCTAAAAATACCGGCTTTAGATTGCTTTGATTTTCCCAATTTAACATCGTCTACTTTATTACCAGACCATATGACAAATCAAGATATTACTACGTTGATATTCGAAATAATTAATTCATGGATTCCTACACCAAAAGAAATAATAAATGATGTCAGAGCAAGACATGTTTACAGAGGTACGCCATTAATCACTTATCCTCCGATCTATAGAGAATTACAAAAGTATGTTGATAATCCAGCATTACCACCACAAACGTTTATTTGTGATGGTTGGAAATATGAAATTTCAGCAGATAAAGTTGATACACTATTTGTTGGCCATAACGTTCCTATTCCTAACACAGCAAGAATTATCTCTCCTCCAATAGAACCAAATATGTATGGTGATTCAGCTGATTTTCCTAACTCATTTTCTCAAGATCGAGATGGCCTATTTTCTCATATTAGTACAGGAATTAGGTTCACGTCTAGTGGTCGCGAATTAAGATGCTTTTCCCCCACCTTAGCTAATGGAAAAACTCAAATTGCAACCAGACTATTGGAATGCCAAGGTATTATAATAAATCCTGCGGATACAGCTCAAAAAGACTTTGCTTTAAAAAAAAACCCTTCAAATCGTGCTATAAAAGGCTTTGATTATTTCGATACTCGATATCTGGATGAAGTTGTGCGTACACTTGATTCATTTTCTTCTGATTTCCAATCTGATTCCCTCTATGAGAAACTAGTCAAAGTACTTCCGGAATCTGCACTTGAAGGAAATGAAGAACTATGGAAAACGTTGATAGATATATCTACTAATAATACTGTAAGTTATAATGAATCATTTTTTGTTACTGATCGTTCAAAGGATAAATGGTTACTTAAAATTACCAATAATAAACAGAAAGCAGAGATTGAAGCAGCAGCTAATTACTATCTTTCAAGTGAATTAGATTTTATAGTTCCTGGAAAATCACCAATACCCATAGAAGGAAATAACTATTATATTACAATGCAAAAAGTAATTGATGATCCTACCCCGCGATCTTTAGATTACTGGATTGGGGCGTATGCAGCATTTCATCAAAATGTCGAATCAATATTTAACAAGTATAATGTTGACTTATCAACATATCAGGTTAAAGGAGATACTGCTCAATTACGAGAACATCTAAGAATGCCAATTGATAGAACGTTGCTAAATGATGCAATAGATTATCTTAGAGAGTCTCCTCTTATCTGCCCAATTCAAGGAGATGCAAAAGAGGATAATCGATATGGAAGATTCATGGTAGATTTGGAAATGATGAGTTATGGCCATCCTGCACAAGATCTTGCACTTTTATTCTCGAGTTATAATGTGCCAAAGGAACAATGGGGATTAAAACTTAACCAGTATGCGGCTTGTCGAAACTTTACTGAACAAGAACGAAAAGATCTTCACGATGGAATGATATATGCCTCACAATATCATCTTGTAAAAGAATTAAATGGAATAGAAAGTAGAATAAGTACACCTACAACAAGATTCCAGCAAGAAAAATTACAACAATTCTTAGCTGCATAATATTCCAATTCTTGAATTAAGTTGTGTTAATAATTTACTAAGGCGATAGCAATGTATTTTCAAAAGAGGATTAAATTTGACAGTTTTTCCTGCATAATCTAATCTTATTTTGTGTATTTTTTTCCATGATTTTTCCATCATAGCATAGTCTTTTTTAAGATACACTTTATACAATTCTTCAAAAAATACTCTCTTTGTAGAAAAATTAGTAAGGTCTTTGATGTTATGTTCTACAATGTGTTCTGCAGTATTATAAAATTCTGCGCTTATTTTTTCAAGAATAGTAATTATTTCGTAATAATTATATGTGTTGTCTTCACCAAATTTAGTCATATAAATTGAACGCAAAATATGATCTCTAAGTTTCAACATTGTTCCCTTTGCAACTGATTTAATTTGAGATAGATCTGCTTTTTTTCCTTGTTCTTCAACTTGTTTTCCAAGAACATTTACACTTTGAAACATACGAATGATTAATTTTTCAATTTCTTCTTGATTTATTGTTAAAAATGATTTAATCACAATAGCATTTTTCTTTTGTTCCACAATTTCTAATCCTGTAAAGCTTGAGATTATTTTATTTACATCATTCATATCTGGTGCAATTTTATAGGTTAATGTAATCTTTGTATATCCTGATTTATACAAAGATGAGATAAGGCTTCGTAAATGAGAAGAAGTATAATTATCAATTGATATTTTCTTTTCTTTAACTGCTTCTGCAGCGTTTTTTGCAATAATTACTTGATTTTCAGTTTCTTCTACTTCAACTTCATCACCATTCTTTAAATTATGACGAACAGCCCACTTTCTAGGTAATGAGATAGTATATGTTGAATTCCCCTGAATTACAATTCTTCGTTTCATAAGGTCTATTTTTCTCTATTTTTTATAAACTTATTGGAAATTATATAGAAATATAGAGAAAAAGTTATATCTTATTTTGTTCTCACTCGATAGTACTAGTTGTGTGTTTGGAGAAATATAATGAAATATACTCAAAATGTCAAAACAAGGATTTTAGGAACCACATTAGCGCTTTATGCTGCCCTAGGTGGATGTACAACTAATCACACCCAAATTGACTACAATAATGCAAAAGTACAATCTAAGATGCCAAGATTCGAAGATGGATTTTTACAAAATCTTGAAAAGATGTGTGAAGATTTAGACATGGACTGCATGGGTTTACTAAGTATTATGGATTATGAAACAGCAGGAACATTTAGTCCAAGAATCAAAAATCCACGAGGAACTGCAACTGGTTTGATTCAATTTACCAGTGCAACTGCTCGAGATTTAGGAACTTCAACTAAAGAACTTCGCTCTATGACTCAAAATGAACAACTTGAATATGTTCGAAAATATTTTGAACAACATCAAGATAAAGCAGATTATTCAAATCCACGAGATATTGCTCTTTCTGTATTTTATCCAAAAGCAGTTGGTAAATCTGAGAACTTTACTATCACGAGAAAAGGGAAAAGAGCATATTGGCAAAATCGTGGTTTAGATAGACATCCAAAAGATGGTAAAATTACTGCAAAAGAATATGTTCAGCCCGCTCTTCGAAGAGGATACTTTAGAGGAGGAAAAAAGAAATGAATAAAGGAAAAACAAAAAACACACAATACAAAACAAATCTTGGATCAAGTGTACTTACTCTCGCACTAGGTTTAGGAATTGGACAGGGATGTAAAGAATATCAATCCCCTGTTAAGTCCCTTGAAGAAAGAACAACAATAGTAACCGGATTAGGGGGGTCACCAGTTGTGTCAGCAGATGATTGTTCCAAAAAATACGCTCGTTGCCTTCAATTGTGTAAGGAATTACCTGCCTATAGACTTATGATAAGGTCAGATCAAGAAATAAAAAATAAAAAAGAATTTTGTGAATATATGTGTACTCAAACCATGAAAAAATATGATCTTTGTCAAGAGGATACGACACAGTTAGAGGAGGAAAAATGAATCAATTAGAAAAATTAATTGCAAAAATTAGTCTTGGAATGTATCTAACTCTTGGACCAATAGGCTGTGATTCAAAGAATCCCTTTGCAAACCCTGTACGAGAGTATAATGGGAAAACAACATATCAAATAGAATTAGTCTCAGAGCCATCTACACAATTTCCAACAGAAGAGCATGTTGCTCGTGAATTTAACAACCAAGGGTTTCCATGCGATAAAGCAACTGCAAATGATGTAATGTTTGCAGAGCCAGTTTGCTCTTTATATTCAGGGCCTCTTCCAAAAGCAACAGTACGTGTGAAATGTGATGCTAATACGCTTACATGTCCAGAATTTATGAAAAAATATGATATTTGTCCATTCGAGAAATAAGAAAAATTATGTGGTGTGAATAATAAACAGGAGAAAAATAGAAAATGAATAAGGAAAAAATTAAACAAACATTTACACGATATAGAACACATATTGGAGCAAGTGTACTTGCTCTCGCCTTAGGATTAGGAATTGGCCATGGATGTAGTGAAGATCCACAATGTTATCAACCAAGCCCAAAACCAAAAGTTACTGCGACAGAAAATCCTCTTCCTCGAGCAGCACCAACAAGAAAAACAACTCTTGCACCAGGTCCAGGATCACTTCCGAATCCAATTCAGGGATATTTATGTGAAGTTATTGCAGATACTAAATCTGTTCCAGTAGCTTCAGAAAAACCACTTACTCTTACCCCAATGAATCCGGGAAGGAAAGCAAAACGAGATCACGATGGTAAAAAGAATTCCTTTGAAAACAATGTATTGGAAGCATATTTTGCAACAAATTCATGGAAATGTTATAAGAATGATATAACTGATGTTGCAAAACTAGCAAAACAATTAGCACCAGGAACAACCGTTATTGTTGAAGGAAATGCTGATCACCGTGGATCTGAAAAATGGAATGATGAACTTGGAACACATCGCGCCCAAGGTATTGAAGGGATTTTACTTCGTAATAACCCAACACTAAAAATTCAAACCACTTCGTATGGTGAAGAAAAAGCAACAAGAACAGATAAAAAAGATCTGTATTTGGATAGAAAAGTATCTATTATTCCTAATAGAAGTGTTGTTAAGCAAGCGTTGGACAAATTACCTGCAGATGTCTACTTAGTGGATCAAAGTCATTCTATGATTAACCCAACACCCGCTGGCACATCACGATGGGAAGAGATTCAAAACTATTCTTTCCCAAAAGGTAAAAAGGTGTACACATTTTCAGATACATCTCGAACATGTGGAACAAAACTTTCAGGTGAAAAACCAGTTGGTGGAACTCCAATGTATGATTCATTAAGTGAATTAATAAACCTAACTCCTTTCGGAAAAACGATTACTATTTTAACAGATGGCGAAGATTCTTCAAGTCGTTATGCAACAGCAGACAAGGTAGTATCGCAAGCAACGGCAAAAAATATTTCCATTAATGTTGTAGATCTGTCTGGGGTACCACAAAATAGTGCATTAGGGATTGCAACACAAACTGGCGGAAAAACGTACCGGATAAGTAAGTAAATGAATTTTAAGAGTGTACTTGTTGGAGCAGCACTTGTTATGGGATTAAGTGGATGTGATAAAGAATATCGTCCACTTAACCCTTTAATTCAAGAGAGAATTGTAACTCATGAAAATCGAGAAGGAGGGATCGCAATTTATCAATTCCATACAAGAAGAGATCCTACTATCAAGGGTGCCACATTTATTAAACAATATAAAGTGGACCCTTATGGCCAAAGAACGTTAGCGGGACACTACCAAGATTTAAACAAAAATGTGAAAGTTGATAGAGGGGATTTTTGTTTTGTTACAGAAGGTGAAACACCCCACGTCCCTCTGGAAGATAGATTTGTGTGTTCAACTCATTTGCTAAATACAATTCACACACGGCATCCTGTAGCGTATGATGAAAAAGAAAGTGATTCCTATTATTTAGATGAGAATAAGAAACTAAAAACCTATGCTCGAGATGGAATTTGGTTCCTTCAAAACAGTCCGCATACACCTCAACAATCAATTAAAAAGGCCCAAGAGTGTATCACTCTTTGTCCAACATACTTATTGGAGACAAAAGGATAATTTACTAAACACAATTGTCTAATAATTACTCCAACATATACATTCCACTAAAATAACATCTAAAAAGAATAACTAAATCCTACAGCACATGAATTTAGATGTTGAGCTGTTACGTGGGGATCCTACTTTCTATCATGGTCCCATGAATTGCGGTAAAACACGAGACGCATCTGGAGATCTTGAGCAAATTGCCCATGCTGGATTTAATGTTATATCATACCAGAATGCAGCAAATGATCGCGATGGGGCTAATATAGTTGTAGACGGCCAGCACATTAAAGGAGCAGCTGTAGTAGCAAAATCAATAGATGAGGTAAAATCAGACTTCATTGCCAGACGACAAGCAATTTTTTCTCGTAAGATTAAATTTGAAGGCCAAGATGGTTTTTTTGAATATAAAAACATACGTCATCGTAAATTCAAAGAATTAGTTGGAGTTCATATTGACGAGATGAATTTATTTTGCACAACACCTGAAGAAACGAAAAAGGTGATTGATTTTATTCATTGGGGAAGGGAAGAAAATATTGTTCAAATATATTCAGGGTTACTCTTTGATTTTCGTCACCAAATATTTGGTTATGTTGATTCACTTTTACCTTATGTAAATTCGGTTCAAATCAAAGCTAAGTGCAAATCAGATGTGCAAAGAAAGCAATGTGGGAAATCTGCAATCCATTCTCAGCGATTGTGGTCGCGAAAGTTCGCGGAAGATCAAGGTCTTGGATCAGTTCTTGATGAGTTTGAAATATATGATTTCTGGGATAAAAATCACCAATTGCAATCTGAAAATTATATTGCTGCTCCTTATTGGGACAAGACCTTGCGCATTGAAGAAGCAAAAGATGGACGTAATGTCTATTTACCCGTATGTTCAGATTGTGCTTCACTTCCACACAAAGACGAAGTATTCACAGTGTATGAATCTCTACAAAAAAAAGAATTCGATCCGCAAGCGATTTCTGATTCCCTTAATAATAAAATACTTCATTTTTTACTTGATGAAGAATGGATACATGAAAAGAAGAAAGGAAAATTAGATGCAACTCCACTTTATAGAACTAAAATGGGTGTCTATGTCCCATAATAGCACATAACATTTTTATACATTCTCATTACATCTCGCTACATGTATTCGGCATATAGTAAAAAAGATCAAGAACTATTTAAGAGAGCAACAGCACTTTCAAAAGTACACCTCTCTTCAATTCCTCGTTTAGAGGGTGATTCATTTTTTGATCACAATGTACGTGTTGGTGAAATTCTAGCGTTACATACCGCAGAACCAGAAATTGTAATTGCCGGATTATTACATGGGATTCTGAATCATGTTGAAGCTAGCACAATATCAAAAGAATTTGGAACAGCCGTTCTTACCATATTACGTGAAGTTGAATCATTAAAAAGAGTTAAGGCAAAAAACACATCTTTGGAATCAGAATCATTACGTAAAATAATTATCACCACTCTCAAAGATGTCAGAGTAATTATCATTAAACTAGCAGGTAAATTGGATAATTTGCGAACAATTCATGTGTTTTCTGCTAAGCGTCAAAAAGAAATCTGTGAAGAAGTAATTGACATCTATGCGCCTCTTGCGTATAGATTAGGTCTTGATAAAATGAAAACGCAACTTGAAGATTTGGCGTTCAAAGCTCTTAATCCACGTAAGTATAAAGAGATCAATGTGTATCTTGAAGAAAGTAGACAACAAAGAGAAGAGAATGTAGAAAAAGCAATTAGTCTCATTAAACGCATTTCAAAAAATAAAGTAGATATTGTGAAAATAAAAGGGAGGCCAAAGCACATTTATAGTATTTACAAAAAAATAACTAAACGTAAAGTCCCTTTACACGAACAATTTGATTTACTTGGTATTCGAGCTCTTTGTAAAACAATTAAAGATTGTTACACGCTTCTGGGGATACTACATGAAGAATTTGAACCATGCGAAGGAAGATTGAAAGATTATATTGCAAATCCCAAACCTAATTTTTATCGTTCTATACATACAGCAGTTACACTGTCTAATGGGAAAATTGCCGAGATCCAAATTCGAACTCCAGAAATGGATGAATTTGCTGAAGAGGGAGTTGCTGCTCATTGGCGCTATAAAGGTGTTAAATCAGACCAATTATTTGAGAAAAAAATGAGTTGGCTCAAATCTGTTCTTGATTTACAAAAGAATGAATTTTTAGATTCCGTTAAAGTAGATTTGTTTGGTGATAAGATATATTGCTATACCCCAAAAGGAGATGTAAAGGAATTACCTCTTGGTGCGACCATACTTGATTTTGCTTATTTAGTTCATGAACAAATCGGATCCAAATGTGTGGGTGGAAGAATCAATGGAAAATTTGTTCGCTTAAAAGAAAAATTAACTTCGGGTGATGTAGTTGAGATTATAACAAATAAAAATCAACGCCCTAGGCGTGGCTGGATCAAAATAGTAACATCAGCTAAAGCTCGCCAGAAAATTCGTAAGATGGTACGACAATATGATGCCTTGCCTTCGCTTCATTATCGAACATACAAACCAACCATCAAAGAAGATTTAGGGGTATTGGTTCATTCAGAAGAATTTCCTAAAGCTATGTGTGTTTTAGCTAAATGTTGTTCGCCAGTTCCTATAGAAGAAATTGCTGGAATAATGACAAAGCGACGCATGATATCGGTCCATTCAACAGAATGTAGGGAAGCGATAAAAGAAGAAAATAGATGGATTCCTGTTGAGTGGAAAACTGTGTTCAATCAAAAAATTAGTTTTATGGTTGAAGCTGATGAAAGATCAGGATTACTTGCCGATTTACTTAATACAATAGCACGTTCAGGCTTTGAAATTAAGGAAGCCAAAGGTAAATTGCGAGGAAAAGAAACAGCTTTGTGTAATTTTATTGTTATTCCGCGAGACATGGATGAATTACTTGGTATGATTAAACGTGTTAAGAAAGTTAGAGGAGTTAGACGGCTGTATTTTGATTAGCTAGTACTTAGCGTAATTCTTTGCAAGGATTTAAAAAAACGAGCATAGTTACATCTATATGTCAAAATGTGAACCTATTACCAATGCTGAAAAAATCAAATTTAAGAAAAAATTTGTAGATAGATATTCTGATTTGACAGATTGGGAACAATTTAGATGTTATTCTTTGGCATTTTTGCGAAGATCAATTCGTATAAACACATTAACTACAACAATTGCAAAAACGAAAAAAACAATCGAAGCAAAAGGATGGAAATTAACTCCCATTCCTTGGTGTAAGCAAGGTTTTTGGATTGATCATCCAGATAGACGAGATGTAGGTAATTTATTAGAACACAAGTTAGGACATATTTACGTACAAGAAGCAGCATCAATGATTCCTCCTCTTGTCTTACAGCCAAAACCAGGCGATATTGTTCTTGATATGTGTGCAGCTCCAGGAAGTAAAACAACGCAAATGGCTGCAATGATGAATAATACTGGTGTGTTGGTTGCTAACGATTACAAGGGTCAACGATTACAATCTCTTGGTATAAATGTTCAGCGAGCAGGATTAACTAATATCATTGTTACAAAAATGAATGGTATGCGATTTAAAGATATGCAGTTTGATAAAATTCTCGTTGATGCGCCATGTTCAGGTACCGGCACTATTCGAAAAAGTTTGAAGACTATCCAAATTTGGAACCCTAATATGATTTCTAAACTTGGATGGCAACAACAAAAATTGGCGGCAAATGCATTTAGAAATCTTAAATCAGGTGGTGAAATGGTATATTCAACATGTAGTGTTGAACCAGAAGAAAATGAAGGCGTTGTTAATTATTTATTAGAAGAATTTGGTTCAGATATTAAAATTGTACCTGTAACATTAGACGGGCTAAAAGTATCCAAGCCAGTTATGGAATTTAATGGAGTAACGTATCATAAGGATATATCAAAGACAATTAGGATCTGGCCCCAAGACAATGATACAGAGGGATTCTATATTGCTAAATTAAAGAAGAAATGATCTATAAATTATGGGTCTTTCGAAAAAGTTCTATTTGCCTTTTGCATTCTTCATTTAATATTCCAGATTCGATATTGATCTTCTGATCACAAAATTCACTCATTTCAAATACTGTTATAGATGGTTTTAACGTCTCATCTTCTGCATAGCCATAAATAAAATTACTAATCTTAGATTTGATAGCGGCTGAAAAACACATTGAACAAGATTGGGCATTACTTATAAGATAATAATCACTTAGATCTTTGGTATTTAGTTTACTACACGCTTTTTTTATTACATTGATCTCTGCATGAGCCGTAGGATCAATATCTGTATTTGTAGTATTATGTGAAACAGAAATTATATTTCCATTTTTATCACAGAGAACTGCACCAAAAGGAGAGTTCCCAGTTTCTATTGCTTTTTGTGCTTCAGTTATCGCCACTCGAATTAGGCTTTCCTTAATCTTCAAATTCATGAGAAAATAATCAAATTAGTGTTATAAAAAAGTTTGGTTTATGAGACTTATATATGGCTTTTTCCTTTCTTATGAACAAACGCATGTGCTAACTCATCCTTTGTAAATCCATGTGCAACTTTTCCGCCATGTGCGTACATAAACAAGGCAGTATCATACACCATGTTAGCGGAGCTAAATATAACAGAGACAATCACTAAATACAGAATGAATAAACCAACTAAGAGTCCACCAGCAACCCATGCTCCCGCCATAAACAGCAAACCACCCGGAACTGCAAGTATAAGCATACCTACACCAATTAGTGCTGCTTTTACCATTCCAAGTCCATAGTACTTAATTAAACTCTCACCCCATGTTTTCTTAACAGTTTTAGCTGATTGTTTTAGTGCATCAATTGGACCAAGTCCTTTTATGACAATTGAAGGAACTACAAAAATGCTTACTATTGCCCATGCAAAACCAATTAAACTAACAATAATGCTTCCGATAATTCCTATTATTCCTTTTTGTTCGCGTGCGTTACTCTGCAGAATGTTTAAAATCAAACCAACCGTAGCAGTTAATAAAGACCATCTAAATAGTGCACTAAAATGAGTAAATCCTATTTTGATCCCATCCATAAATGTTGCATCGCCACCTTCAAATCTTGTTTTAGCGATATGAACAATTCCTGCATTGAAAAATGTTGACGTAAATGCTGCTGCAAAATAAAATAAGAATACACCAAAATAAATTGTCAATCCGCCTAAATTGAGCCGTTCTAGGAATACTGTAGCTAAAAAGGGAACTAAGAGTATAACAAATAGAATCATTGATGAAATAGCGCTAAGAATGGGAAACAGAATAATTTCTTTATCTTGTTTCATAACATTAAATGTAGATTTAGTAATGGTCCAACTACGTTTAAATCGATCACTTATTGAATTGTGAATCATACTAACTAAATCTCCTTTTTCCTATATAAAACTTACCTTTCAATAACAGCAATCTTTTAAAATTGAAGATACCTAAATACAATATGTTTGGCTTATCACCAGAAGTAGTTAAGTTGGTTGAAGGACGACTTTCTTCGTTTAATACAGTATTATCAAAATCATTACGTCCAAAAAATGAGGAAATTCTGATTGTAACAGATTATGGAATTGAGAAAAATACCCTTGCAAGTATGCTGGCATACGGTTATTATCTTGCGGCGAAGAAAAAAGGGCTCATGGCAACTTTACTTTTTCAAGATGTGAAAAAAGGATTTATGTTTTCTGATGACCATATTGTTCAAGCGGTCACACGCCTTGAGAAAGGAAATTTGATAATATTAAGTCTCTCAAATAAATTAGGAAGATTTGGAGACCATAAAAGTTTTCGTATGTTTTGCAAGGATCAAAAACATCGTTTTTTATCAGCAACTGGCCTTGGTGATGTGGCAGTTGGAAGGTTTGATTTATTTATTGAATCAATGACTATTAATTATCCACGTATGCGTAAGCGAGGATTGGCAATCAAGAAAATATGGGATAAAGCAAATGAAATTCGTGTAACAACACCTAACGGAACGGATGTAACATATGATGTCAGAGGAATGTTAGCGGTTGCTAATATTGGTGAATATCACAACCCTGGTGAAGGAGGAAACATGCCTGCAGGCGAAGTGTATATTCCTCCCCGAGGATATTATGGGGTATTTGGCAAAGTAGTTATTGACGGAAGTATGAAAACTGATTCTGGAGCTGTATTACTTGATGAGCCAGTCACTGCCCATATAAAAAATGGCAGAGTAGTTATGCTTGAAGGAAAACAAGCACATTTATTGGAAGAAACATTTCAAAAATTTGAAAACCGAGCAAAATACCCGTATAGAATTAGACATATAGCAGAGCTTGGTATAGGAATTAATCCCGGCGCTGTATTAATTGGTTCAATGATATTAGATGAGAAAGTGTTTGGAACAGGCCATATTGCATTTGGAAGTAATTATTGGTTTGGTGGCGAGATCAAAACAATTTATCATGGAGATCAAGTTTTTAAGGCCCCAACATATTTCGTTGATGGGGTAAAAATGAAAGTTTAACGTTCAATAATTTCTTTTGAGTCAATGTGTATAATTTTACTTGGCCTTGCTTCTTTTACACCCTCATAAATCATAAAATCAACTTCTTTTTCAACATCTGGGTCTAAATCTTTAGTTGAAGTCATAAACTCTTTTCCATGTTTGTTAGCTGACGTTGTAACAATCGCAGTACCTAACTCTTTTACAAATTCAGTAATCCAATGATTTGGAAAACGAACACCAACTGTTGATTTTCCAGGATTAAGATTATCTGGAAAGCTAAATGAGCACGGCATTACAAGAGTTAAAGGTCCAGGTAACTGATCAATCCATTCATTTTGTGGGCAATTTTCATTAATCCATTCAAGTGATGGAGCTATAATTGAGAAAGGTGCGTTTGGTCGGTTTTTTATCTCGCGTATTTTTTGTATAGATTTTGTATTTGTTGCAATGCACCCAATTCCATATATTGTATCAGTAGGATAGATAAATATTTCACCGGCTTTGATTTTATCTAGAATTTCATTTTTTCGTAATGCCAATTCTTTATGTGTTAAAATTTCCATATATACAAAAAAAAGCGGGGCGCATTAAAAAGATTGCGCCCCTGAGGTGTGTGATGGCAGGTTAGAAAAGAGGATATTCATCCAAATGGGTTTGAATGTGAGAAGGCTCTACCCACAAACAAGGTTCTTTAGTATTGTATCTTTCAAGTAAATCCATAATATGTTCCTTAAATTTCATCGTAACCATCCTCCACTTAGTTGGAAATCAAATGTGTCTTCCTTGCTGATAATTGTGTCTTGTGTCAATGCTCTTATTTGTTGTTCAAATAATTTCTTTATGGTAACCGTTGTCAGATCAACCATGATTATCACCTCCAATTGTAATATACTTACAGCAGAACTAGTTTATAACCATTGTCCGGACTTGTCCAGTGACCAGTGAGACATTTTGATCAGAATTGAGCTGAAAAGAAATACATTATCTTTTTTTACGAACTACTTTTCTCTTGCCATACGATCCACGTGGTTTAGAATCTTTGTGAGCATACGCAACTTTCTTTTTTTTACCGTATCTCTCTTTTTTAGAATTATCCCTCTCTCTTCTTGAAGAGCCTCTCGATGAATTTTCTCGATCTCTGCCTCGTCCTCCTCTACTTTCACTTCTAAAGCCTTTTTTACGTGGTGATCTTCTATCACGTTCTTCAAATTGTCTTTTTTCTCGTCTATCCTCGCGTCTACTTCCGGGTCGTCTACGAGTACGCTCTTTTCGATCTCTTGATTTCCCTGATCTATCCTCACGAGAGGATACGGCCCGCAATTCTTTATAATTTCCCTCATCAAGAACTCCCGAAAAAGCTTCTTTTAATAATGAAGAAATGATTGCCGTAGGGTCATGGTTTTTCAATAAACTTTGCGCAAAGTCTTCGTATTTTTTTGCCTTGCCAGATTCGATTAGCGTGTGAACTTTTGTTTTCATATGATTTCTTTTTGAACTGATAATATCTTTTATTGTTGGCATCTTTTTCTCTTTAATTTCGCGTTTAATTATTCGTTCAATAAAACGAAGCTTTCGTTTCTCAGAAGGGATCAGAAAGCTAATAGCGGTTCCAGTTTTGCCGGCTCTTCCAGTTCTTCCAATTCTGTGCGTATATGATTCAGGACTTTGTGGAAGAGAAAAGTTTACTACATGAGTTAAATCATCAACATCAATACCGCGTGCTGCAACATCTGTTGCAACTAAAACAGTAATTTGTTTTTTTCTAAATTGAAGTAGTATCTTTTCACGTTGAGGTTGAGAAATATCTCCATGTAGAGCTGCTGTTTTATAATTTGCATTCAATAGTTGATGAGTTACGGAATCTACATCTGCTTTAGTATTACAAAAAACAATTCCATAAAAATCATCGTTGAAATCAACAACTCTTCGAATTCCCTCAAATCGATCACGAGACATAATACGATAATAGTACTCTTCAATTTTGAGTGAGGATTCTTTTCTTTCAAGTTTAACATGAACCGGATTATTCATAAATTTTCGGGTAATGCCCATAATTTGACGAGGCATAGTTGCTGAGAAAAGAATCATTCTTTTTTCTCTTGGTGCGAATTTAAGAATAGTTTCAATATCTTCAACAAAACCCATGTTTAACATTTCATCTGCTTCATCTAATACTGCGAGTGAAACGTGACTCAGATCTAATGCTTTTCTATTAATTAAATCAAGTGTTCTTCCCGGAGTGCCTACAATTACGTGAACACCTCTTCTTAATTTTTGTAATTGATCACGAATAGAGGTGCCACCATATACTGCTAACGAATACACCTTTTTTGATCCTCGCAAAGATTCAAATTCTTTTGCCACTTGAAGTGCTAACTCACGCGTTGGTGCAAGT
>CAYOOY010000006.1:0-23429 GCA_964405725.1 uncultured Methanosarcinales archaeon
GAAATTTCAGCTGATTTAATATTAAATTTTGATTGCAACGTTTCTTGAATCATCCACACTAAATTAATTCGACTTGGGTCAACATGAAATATAATTTCTTTTGGCACATTATCTTCAACCTTTAAATTCGCTGGAAGAGTAAGACATGTATGAGTTTGTCCACGTTTCATATCTTCAAGACATTCATCTATACTTTTTTCATATTTTGTTATACTAAATTCTTCTTGCTCTAATATTTTAGTAAATTCGCCAAAATCATTCGCATCAGTTGAACTTGGTGAAAAGACACCAATATTAATTCCATAAGCCCCACTTGTATTATATGAAAGACCAAGCAATAACACAATAAGAAGCGGAGCAAAAATAACAACAAGAGCTGAACCTCGTGATCTGAATAAGAGTTTCAAATTCTTCTTTGTTAGGTGAAATAATGTTATCATTTTTAATCAGAGAGTATATGGTCAAATATATCGTGAAGCGGTTGCTTACGAACATTTAGATGATGCATACGTAAACCATCATCTTTTATGATCTGCATTAGTTGTGACATGGTACTTTGAACATCTCGTGGATGAATTTCAAGAATACTACCATGGTCTACAATTTTATTAATGGGTAGCGTTTTTATTTTTTCAATTAGTTTTGCTTTGTGTTCTCCTGCATGAACTTGAATAGTGAAATCTTTTGTAAGATATGGCTTACGAATTTCTTCTAAGTTACCTTGAGAATGAACTTTACCATTATGAATCACTGCAACTTTACTACAATATTCTTCAATACAATTTAAATCATGAGATGCCATAACGACAGTTATTCCCTGCGCATTCACTTCTTTTAATAAACGAAGAACACTGCGTTGCAATACATGATCAAGGTTAGCTGTTGGCTCATCCAAAATGATTATTTTAGGTCGGTGCGCTAAACTACATGCAATATCTAAGATTTTTTGTTGACCACCTGATAAATTATCTGCAATTGTATCTTTATGATCAAACAAATTTGTAAATTTAAGAATGTTGGTAATGTTTGTTTTAACATGATTAACAGGAAGATTATATAGTTGCGCGAAATGAAGAAGATTTTCACTTACAGTTAACTTATGATAAAACGAAGTATGTTGCGGTGTAAATCCAATAAATTTTTTGATCTTATGCAAATTTTTATGTAATGATTCTTCCTTGTTACTTACCTTACTCCAATACATAACTTTACCCGAAGTTGGTTCAATGAAACCTGCAAGAATATTGAGAAGAGTCGTTTTTCCGCTACCAGATGTACCAATTACGCCAAAGAAATCTCCTTCTTCAATGAGTAAATTTACATCCGAAAGAATAGAATGATTTTTGTAGCCCTTACTAACCCCTTTAACATTTATCACTTCCACAGCAAAGGAGAATAGTTTTTTATTTATAAATGTTTGGAATACTGCGCATGGCCCTACCGAATTATTTATATACAAAACTTCCTTTAGTGGTCTTGTGCCAAAATTCGAAATTCCAAAAGAGAGGTTAATTAGTTTGTTTACTGAGTTTCAACCAGTGAGAATTAAATACAAAGATATTTTTGACCTTAAAGAATTCTATCAAGCATTACACGACTGGTTACTTGAAAATGGATGGAGTGATTTAGAAGATATGTTAGATCACTTCGAAACTTCGTACGTTGAAAGAGTTTCCCAAGGTGGTGTTAAAGAAATTTGGGCACGCTGGCGTTTAGGTAAGAAAGTAGATGAAGGAAGATTTATTTATTATTTGGATTTTGATTATCACATTTTGGGTTTAGTTAATACCGAAGTAATCAAAGATGGAATGAAAGTTAAGGCCCACAAAGGAGAACTTGATATGTACATTCGCGCATATATAGACAAACATTATGTCAAAGATATGAAAAATCATGGTATTATGAAAAACTTTTTGAATATTTTTCAAAAAAGCGTGTATCATAAAGAGATTGTGATGAGGCGACGAGAATTATATCATCAAGTGTACGTTCTACAGAATTTTATTAAGCAGTGGTTCAAATTAAAGCGATACCTACCATATGAAGAGACACAAACATTTTACCCTTCATATGCGTGGCCAAGCCATTTGAAAGAGAAAACTTAATAAAGAAATTAGAGAGTTTTGCTCATGTGCCCCAGTGGCTTAGTGGCTCTTCGCAGAAATGTCACGTCATTTCAAGGACGAGGCGACATGCGCTCCGCTTAGTCACCAAAAGCATGCCCCAGTGGCTTAGTGGCTATAGCACCTGACTTGTAGCTATCTTTTATGTTTACAGAAGTACAAAAGCATAGTAAGATATCAGGAGGTCGCGAGTTCAACTCTCGCCTGGGGCTCTCTTTTTATAATTCATCAACTTGTACTTTCTTTGGAGATTTCGCTCGTCGCTTCCTATGAGCAAACGCTTCGAGAAAGGCAAGAATTATTGCAGAAGGTAACGCAAAAATCAGCGATTTAAATGCAACATCAGGAATAGAACCAACCATATCATCTCCTGATGGATTAGCGGTTGCACAAGATCCCGTACCACACCAATTCTCATCAAAATACGTATCAACTACCGAGAACACCAAGAATAAGAGATATAATGAAACCAACAACACAAGAAATGTTTTCGTTGCTTTTTTCCAATCCATAGTTCTTTGTTAAACTAAGTAAGTATAAAAAAGTTTGGTAGAAATCAAGTTATTTCTTACTCAGATACAACTTTGTATATTTAACTAAATCCTGCGCTAAATAATATGATGCTTCACCTTCACATTGTGTGACACGCAATGCATGATTTACAAGAGCAGGAACAGGAACCTGTGTTTGCAAATGCCATTCACCAAGAATCGAAGGTAATGTATCCATATAATACATATCTAAGTCTACACCAGGTAAATCTTGCATACGCATTGTTTTCTCTTGATACTGAACAAGTAACGGTTTTTCATCAGAATATGAATTAATTACATCTTGAGGAAAATGTTCCAAACCAAATAGACATATTCCTTCTATGGTATATATATCTCGTTCACAGTATCGTTTGAAGATATCTTCTCTCTGTTTTGAAGATAAAGATGCCATGATATCTTTCACTTCGTCACCTGGAAAAATTTCTTTTAACAAATTAACATCACGTTCAAATAATTCCCATCGTTCACGAGCAGGTAACCCTTTGGTTAATGGCGTTAAGTGTGGCCCCATTGCTTGTATGCAATAAAATGGAGTAGACTTATGCAACGCAGAATAAAAACCAAGATACACTTCACGCAGATGATCAACATTTTTTATTCGAGCAATGTGCTCAAGTAAGGTCATATTATTAAAATTTCGTGGACATAAATCATACTTATCAATGTGATCCCATACATTACCAAAAAGTTCTTTACCTTCCTTAGCCCATTTTTGCTGTTCTTGATTTAAGGTTGAGCGAAGTGCAGGTAATTTTGAAGGCAAAATAAAAGACGTATTTTCTTTCTCAATATGATCATCTACTACAAAGGCTATATCAAGATCTGGATCCACCGCAATTGGATGAACAACTTGTTCTTGTGCAACTACGAGTTTTTCATTTGGAATTGGATCTGAAAAAATATATGTCATGGACATAACAGTGCCAGCAACTAAGGCGGCAAGTCCTGTATTAATTAGTTTTGACATCGTGTTGTTTCCTTGAAAGTTTTTTAGCAATTTTATGTGCAATATGTATTGGCTCTGGTAACTTATGTGGAGTACGAACCACATTTTTTACAATAGAGATAGCTGTACCCACACATACCAAATAACCAGGTGAAACATACAATGGATTGGCATGTTCACGAGTTGTAATTTCAATAGCACATAAAACACTATCGACATATATCTTTCCTTCTTCTTTTACACCAAGAGTAAGTTTGTCAGAAACACCAATTGTTGGAATGTTAAGAGAAAGTCCTATATGAGATGCAAGGCCACACTTTTGTGGATGTAAGATACCATTTCCTTTTACAATCAATATATCTGGATCATTTTCCAATAAATTAAATGCTTCTAAAATAGCTGGCATATCACGGTATGCTTCAAAATGAAGTCTATATGGTAGGGGGTTTTCAATAACATATGTACTTTTTTCAATTAACTCACATGTTTTTGCATCAATAACAGCTACTGCTGCCACTAATTTTCCATTCACACATGAAGTTGCAGCGCCACCAATAGTTTTTGGTTTACTAATTGCATCTTGCAATTTAATACGTGCTGCATATTTACGTTGTTCTTTAATTAGTGGGCGAATATCCATAGTATAAATATTCAAAATCCTCCCATTTTTAAATGTTTTCAAAATATTGCTACTTTCTAGGAGTTAAATAGAATAAGAAAGGTTTTATTAAGATATAGATTTTCCTTCTCCTAATGGATAAAGATGCTATTGCACCGCTGGTGGCAACATTACTACTTATTTCGTTTGCCGTAGCTCTTGGTGTTGTTATTATGAATTTTGGTCGAGCGCAAGCCGATCTGCAAGCAGAATGTGCAATTGATATCGGATTAAAGTTGGCTGAAATAGGCGGTGAACCTGATTTATGTTACGATCCCGATGATAAAATAATTGTGTTCACTGTTGAAAATGGTGTTAATATCCCAGTTCAATCACTCATCGCTAATGTGATAGGTACAAAAAAAGCAGAAACAACGCAACTTAATTCATCAATGCCAAAATCAGGAACATTTCTTGGAAACATTCCCTACGATAAAGAAACTGCAGGAAAAGTAAGACAAGTTAAATTAACACCAACAGTAATACTATATGATGAAGAACAAATTTGTACAGAGAAAGCATTAATTCTAGAAAAACCAAAAGATTGTTAGAAATTATTTTCCTAACTTATGTAAGACTTTTGTAACTGAATCAGCATTATTCATAACATAATAATGTATCCCAGGAACTCCCTTATCAAGCAATTCAACAGATTGTTTGTATGCCCATTCAATCCCTATTTCTTTTGCATATAATTCATTTTGTTGTAACTCTTCATCTAACGAAGTTGGTAAAGAACAGCTAAATATGCTTGGAAGAGTTCTTCGATGATGTTTTCTGGTAATTAGTTTTAATCCAGGAATTATAGGAACTGTAATACCCTTCTCGCGACACTTATCAACAAATTCAAAGTATTTAGAATTATCAAAAAACATCTGTGTCACTATATACTCAGCGCCAGCATCTACTTTTTGTTTAAGATAATAAAGATCTGTTTCAAAGTCCGGCGCTTCTTGATGTTTTTCAGGATATGCTGCAACCCCAATGCAAAAACGAGTTGGTGATTTTCCCTTAAACCGCAGATAAGTTCCTTTATTCAAATTAACCACTTGATTTACTAAATCAACAGCATAATAATTTTCCGATCTTCCATTAGGAACTGGTTTTGGTTCAGTTTTTTTATCACCTTGCAGAGCCAATATATTTTCAATACCCATATAATCAGCATGAATTAGTAAATCTTCTGTTTCTTCACGCGTGAAACCATGACATAACACATGTGGAACAGAATCAATCTTATATTTATGCGTGATAACAGAGCAGATACCAAGTGTACCAGGACGTTTGCAATGTTTCCCAATATCTGATGAATGGCTAGTTACATCAATAAAAGGAGGATCAAAATATGCAAGAGGTTTGACTAATTTTTCTTCAAGCTTTCTAAAACCTACTCCTCTAAAAGGAGGAATAATTTCAAAACTAATAAGGGGCTCGGTTGCCAACTCCAAATGATCTATTACTCTCATTTTTGTATTTATGATAATTGCCCTATTAAAAATATTACCAAACTAAAAGTTTTAAAAGGAATATTGGTTTTGGTAATATATATGGAAGTAGAAATACATTTTAGCAAATCAGTGGATGAGAATGCAGGAAAATACTTTGATTTAGCTAAAAAGAACAAGAAAAAATTAGAAGGGGCAAAAAAAGCTCTTGAAAATAGTAAAAAGGAACTTAAAAAATTAGAGCAATCTGAAGGAAAATTCTGGCAAGAAGAAGCAAAAAAGGAAGCCCACAAACAAAGAAAAAAAGAATGGTATGAAAAATTTCACTGGTTCATATCTTCAGAAGGGTTTCTATGTGTTGGTGGGAAAGATGCTACATCAAATGAAATTATTGTGAAAAAGCATATGGAAAAAGAAGATATTGTTCTTCATACAGATATGGCTGGTTCACCATTTTTCATCATTAAGGGAGGCATTACATGTAAAAAAGAAACTAAAGAAGAAGCAGCGCAAGCAGTTGCAGTTTATTCAAAAGCATGGAAACTTGGACATGCAAACGCCGATGTATTTTATGTAAAGCCAGAGCAAGTAACTAAAGAGAGCAAAAGTGGAGAGAGTCTTACAAAGGGTAGTTTTATGATATATGGTGAGACAAAATATTTTCATCCACAGTTAGTATATGCAATTGGTATATTTGAAGATCAAATTATCGGCGGACCCGAGACTGCTATAAAATCAAAAACAAAAGACTACGTTCTTGTGATTCCTGGTCGAGAAAAAAAATCAGCGTTAGCTAAAAAAATAAAAGCAAAATTAAAAGCAGGCCATGTAGATGACATCATCAAATTCTTACCCGCAGGTGGCGCTCAGATAAAAAAGAAGTAATTATTTGTAAATATTCTTTCTATGTCCTAATTCAACAACCAAAATAATAAGTTTATCATCCCGAATATCCATAATAATTCGATAATCACCTACTCTTAATCTAAAATATGGGTTGCCAACGAGTTTTTTTACATGCGAATAAGGCCTTATTCGAATTCTCTCTAAAGATTTAATTATTCTTTTTTGTATCTCAGAATGTAGCTTATACAATTGTTTTTGAGCAACTTTAGTTAACTCAACTTTATACATCTTAAAGTCCCAATTCCTTTTTTACTTGTTCTAAAGAAACAGTTTTTCCTGCTTTAATCTCTGCTTCTGCTTGCGTAATGTGCATTTTTGTTTCTTCACTTAATTCTTTAGAATCTTCAACTAAATCCCAAATTACTTCTTCGTATGTTTCTTTTTCAAAGAATTTTCTATTACGAAGTTCA
Organism: uncultured Methanosarcinales archaeon; assembly: GCA_964405725.1. Taxonomy (GTDB): domain Archaea; phylum Nanobdellota; class Nanobdellia; order Woesearchaeales; family GW2011-AR9; genus CAYOOY01. The sequence continues at coordinate 7,043 of CAYOOY010000006.1, forward strand.
GTTGCTAAATCTTCACTTACTTGGATCGTAGTCACCATAGAAAGCTATAGTACACTATAGTATAAAAAGGTTGTGGTTATATTTTTAAAAGAATCAGAATTAGCTATATTTATGCTCCCATCGTCTAGTGGATAGGACGCAAGCTTGCGGTTGTTATAGCAGAAAGCTTGAAACCGGTGTTCGAGCCACCGTGGGAGCGTTCTTTATTTCCTTCTCAACTGTTTTCGTAGAACATCAAGCGGAACATAACCAACAGTCTTCATAGGAAGCATTGTAACTTTCTTAGTTTTATTGATAATTACTGTGCTATTTACATCTTCCAATTGAATATACGCAGGCTTACGCTTCAATTTATGTAATGCTCTTTTGAATACACTTAGATAACTCATGGTAACCTCTTTAATGATTTTAATAAAAAATTATTTTCATCTTGCTGTTCTAATACCGCTTCTGTATCTCCACCATCAACAACCACTTCATCTCCAATCTCAACAACCGGTTTATCCATCTCTGGAATAATTTGAGATAACGTCATTGCTAAATCATCTTGAGTAGGATTAGTTGGATTCCATTTTAATGAAAGATTATCACTTGGAATGCGAGGAATTACTTCAATTGCAAAGTGAGGTGTCGTTTGCCCTGATGCAAGACCATTTTGAATCAAAATATTAGTTCCTTGACTCCCTAAACTTTCAAATGCAGCAATACTCACTTTACTTGCAAGTTGAAAACAATGTTGAAATGTTTTCTCATCAATTGTTTCTAAAATAGGTGAATGTTTCTTTGGATAAACCGTAATTTGACCAGCAGTTAAAACATTATCTCTAAGAGCAATAACAGCAATACTATCTTCATAAAGAACTTCTTGTCCTATTCTTTCACAATATTCACATTTCATATTACTTGAATAAATTTGCTATGTCGTCTAATGATGCCCCACCCTGTGCTGGTGCTGGGGTCGATTGTTCTTCAGGTTCTTCTTTTTTCTTTGCAGCAGCTTTTTTCTTAGCTGTCTTTTTTTTCTTAGGCTTAGGTTTTTCCTTAGCTTCAGGTTCTTCCTCAGGTTCTTCAACTTCCTCTTTTACAGGTGTTTCTTTAGGTGTAGAAAGTGTTTGTTGTACTTCCTCTGTTACCTCAAGAATCTGATTAAGTTTATCTTGCAACGCTTCTTTGGTTTTAGTGATCAACTCTTTTTCAATAATTTTAGGTGTCTGTTCAAGAATGCCATCACCATGACTACGTGGAATAACATGAATCATAAAATGAGGCGTTGTTTGACCTGCAGCATCACCATTCGCAATAAATACAGATGTCCCTTCTACTTTAAGCGCACGTAATAATACATGCGAAACGCGTTTAACAACATTAGAAAGTTTGAGAATAATGGTAGGCGGAATTTGTGGCATTATTGCATAATGCTCTTTTGACATCACAATAACTTGCCCTTTAGTTGCAGGATGAATATCTAAAATTGCAATAACCTCCTTATCGTCATACACTTTATGTGAGGGGATTTTACCGGCAATTATTTGACAAAAGATACATTGTTGCTTTTGCAGTTCAGCAAGTTCTTCAGGAGACATATTTTTAAGTTTCTCTTGAAGCTCTGCTTGTTGCTCCGCTGTAAGTTCAGGTTCTGCCATATTTTGAGGAAGATGAAGAGGTATTTAAATTTATCCAGATAAGAACGAGATTACATTTCTAAAATGTAATTTAACAAAAGACTTTGGATCCAACTTTTTCTCTTTTAACATCTCTAAAGCATCTTTCACATGTGTACTTCCTTTAGGAATGTCAAATCCAGCCTGCTTAGATAATGTATCCATCTGTTGTAAGGCTCCAGCTCGCGCAAGAATCGATGCAGCAGCAACTTCGACATACTTTGATTCGGCTTTGGTTTCTTGTATATCACCAACTGAGCAACCTGGATATTTATCAACAACATGCGTTCCACTTTGAAGATCTTTCGCGCAACCTAAATGTAAATGATCTAATAAAGATGTAATTGACCCTTTATGTTTGTTATATTCAGAAGGAAAAAAATTTCTAATTGAACATTGTGCAATCTTCTTAATGACTTTTGCTTGACTTACAATTTCTTCATCGCTAAGTTTCTTACTATCATTAACACCTAATTCTTCTAGTTGCTCACGAATTTCATCATTAGCACGAACTGCTGCAACAACAATACCACCAAACGTATCTCCCTTCAAAGATTCATCACTTCCAATAACCCAACCTGACTCTTTACGAAAGTGAGCAGATTTTTTCATGTGAGTTATTCCATAGCCATCAAGGAGTTGCGCAATTTTAGGAATATGTTCTTTTTTTGTTTGTACCAATAATTTTTTCGATGCGTAGAGAATGATGGTTGCTTCATCAGATTTCAATCTTAACGTTTCATACATAGTTTTTGGTTCTTGCTTAACAAATCCTAATTTAACTAGTGGCAGAACTTGCTTTGCATTTACTTTTTCAAATACTGGCATACTACTAAAAAATCAAGATTAGTATAAATAATTACCTATGTAATATTCAAATTCTATTTTAAGTAACATTTATTAAATCTAATCAATTCCAAATACTATGAAAAAAGAGATACTAATTTTATTGTGTGTATCGTTATTAATATTTGGGTGCAATGCGCAAGATAATTCTAATACCAAATTATCAGATACTTCAACGGTTGCCAATGAACCAGCACCGCTAGTTGATCCCTCAAAAATACTGAGCGGAGGGCCTGGAAAAGGAGGAATAGGTAAAGATAGAGGAATTCCAGCACTTGCAAAAGAAAATATCAAATTTGTAACAGTTCAAGAAGCGAATAAATGGATCGAAGATAATGCATTAGTTGGAGCCGTTACGTACAAAGGAGAAAAAAGAGTATATCCTTTGCAAATATTAGTGTGGCACGAAATAGTAAATGATCATGTTGGCAAAGACCCACTTCTTGTTACATACTGTCCATTATGTGGAAGTGTTATTGCCTATAAACCAATGATTACAATAGAAGGAAAAGAAATAGAATCACGTTTTGGCACATCTGGAAAATTGTATAATTCAAATCTTATTATGTATGATGAAGAAACAGAAACATATTGGCAACAAATAGATGGAAAAGCAATTCAAGGTCCTTTAGTTGGACAAGAATTAGTTGAAGTAACAATTGATACTGTTCGCTGGGATGAATGGAGCAAGGCGCATCCAGATTCAAAAGTTCTCTCGCAAGAAACAGGTATGAGCAGAAATTACGGTAGAGATCCATATCCAAGTTATTATGAAAGTTCTCACCTTATCTTCCCTGTTGAAAATTCTGATGACTCAGTTCACCCAAAAGATGTAATATTTGGTATCGAAGTTAATGGAGTCCATAAAGCATATAGAGAAAAAGATATATCTGGTAAATTTGAAGATACTGTAAATAATGTTAAGATAACGGTTGAGAAAAAATCAGATGGTACAGTTTCATTTACATCCTCAGATAAAGAATTTGTAAAAGAACGTGATTTCTGGTTCGCGTGGTATGCGTTTCATCCAAACACACAATTATATGAAAAATGACAAAATACGAAACAAAAATGATTGCAACTTTTGAAACCAAAAGCAAAACAAGCCTTAAAAAAATAGAAGAGCAAAATCTAGGTCATCTTTCTAAAAAAAATGTTATTAATTTGAGTATATCTCTTAAAACAAAATTTGACGATCTAGAAACCGATCTTAAAAATATTCTAAGTGCAACAGAGAGCATTATTCGGCCTCTAAGAAAAAGAAATGTACTTTCCCATGATGAGATTAAGTTTAGTAGGCCATTAATAATTAAGAGAATTAGAGATACTAAACGTCACTTTGTTCAATTGTATACTCTTCTTTCTTCATTTTCATTAACAGACTTTGGAAGTATTGAAACTCTTTTTAGATCCTGTTTTGAAACAACTATAAGTGAAGCATACAATCTTCTAAGACGATCAGTAATACCTACAACAGATATTGAAGCAGAATACAATAAATTAAGCAATGCAATTAGCGTGAGTATAGAAGATATGGAGTCTTCCTATGACCTTCGAAGAGCAGCTTAGATCAAAAACTATCGAAGATATCATTCGTGGCCTAGCTCATTCTAATTTTCATTTAAAATTTGATCGTCGTAGTGATCCAGGAGGAATTATGGTTGGCAAACAAGAGCATAGAAAAATTATTGGGCCAGAAGAAGGAACACTTCGCTATGAACACTCGCACGACAAGGGAGAAAACATTTTCGGATGTTGTTCTAACAAACCAGGTGTAGTATATGTATTTACCAATAGAGGAACGTACGTTGTGCATCAAACCACAGAAACAATGCCTAGAATAAAATATGAGATATGTGATATTTCTACATACAGAAAAGTTGTAAATGAGGGAAACCAAAACAATTAAGTATGCATAAATATTTCTCAACTTGATGAAAAAGTATGATCTAATTGTAATAGGTTCGGGAGGAGGAACACAGATTTCGTCTCCTGCATTTCAATTAGGCAAAAAAGTTGCATTAGTAGAGAAAGGAAAATTAGGTGGAACATGTCTTAATAGAGGATGTATTCCTTCAAAGATGTTAATTCACCCCGCAAATGTTGCGTCGCTAATAAAAGAATCAGCTAAATTTGATATCAAAGCCAAATTCAAATCAGCTAACGTACAAAAATTATTATCCCGAATAAATCGTACAACAGATAAAGATTCAAAAGGCATACAAACCTGGTACGCCAAGCGTAAGAAAGGATTTGACTTTTATCCAGATCACGCAACATTTCTCTCAAATAAGGTAATTCAAGTTGGCAAAACTAAAATCACTGCAAAAAAAATATTCATTGCAACTGGTGCAAAGCCATTCATTCCACCTATTGAAGGACTTAAAGACACACCATATATGACTAGCACCCAAGCTCTGCGGTCACGCAAACTGCCAAAAAAATTGGTTGTAATTGGTGGAGGGTATATCGCATGCGAATTAGGTTATGCGTATTCTGCCTTGGGATCTACTGTTACATGGCTAGTAAGAGACAAATCATTATTGCGTAGAGAAGATGGCGAAGTTAGCGCGACATTTACAAAAATATTTTCACAACATCATAATATTCTTTTTAAGACAAACACAACAAAAGTTGAATACAAAAGAGGAAGGTTCATAATTCATACAAAGAAAGGAAATAAGAAATCTAAAATTACTGCAGATGCACTTCTTGTAGCAACAGGCGTTGTGCCTAATACTGACACATTAGGATTAGAAAATACAGATATAAAAACATCTAAACGCGGTTTTATCAAGGTAAATAGCTATCTTGAAAGTTCAGTGAAAAATGTGTTTGCGCTTGGGGATTGTGTGGGAAATTACATGTTTCGTCACTCAGTAAATTTTGAAGGACAATATTTATTTGATACACATTATTATAGCAAAAAGAAAAAATCAATAAAGTATCCACCAATGCCACATGCAGTGTTTACCCATCCTGAAATAGCAGGTGTAGGTGCAACAGAAGAACAATTGCAAGAAAAGGGAATCGAATACGTTGTTGGGAATAATGAATATGAAAAAAGCGCTATGGGGATGGCACGATTATCTAAAGATGAATTTGTAAAATTACTATTTCACAAAAAAACAAAAAAGTTGCTTGGCGCGCATATCGTTGGAGAAGAAGCATCAACGATGATTCATCAATTAATATATGCAATGACCTTTAACGCTACGTCAGATGATTTACTCAAGATGATCTATATTCATCCTGCACTGCCTGAGATTGTACGGAACGCTGCAAGAAATGCAGAGTATTAAGCATACTTCTCTTCTAAATAGGCAACAATATCACCGCTCTCACCCATCCAGACATCGCCATCGTTAATTACAGGTACACTTGCAACACCACTCTTGTTAGCAATTTCTTGGCGCTTAGGATCAGATCTATCATTAGCAACATTTACTTTTTTATATTCTATTTTTAATTCATCTAACTTTGCACGTACCTTTGCACAAAATGGACACATTTCAAATTGGTATAAGGTAATCATTTTTTTTGCCTCATTGTTTTTTTTTCAATTAATATTTTAAGGATCGCAGGTAGTATACCCGTTAACACAAACTTTTTGTATATCAACACACCATCCCACTTTCCTAAACTAATTACCATTGCACGTTTTTCTGCATGGTACTTAACTAAATCTTGATTAGCCTCACCATTATAAATATTTCGAACTACAACTTCTGCTTGCACTTCTGCTCCCTGCGCAGTTTTTTCTTCCTTGATATTTGTAATATCTCCTGCAGCAAACGTATTTTTCATATCTCGTACACGTAAATAATCATCTACACACATGTACTGATTTTCAATAGATGTAGGACAACATACTAAGTCTTTAGTATTTGGTTTAATTCCAGTACACATGAAGGTAATGTCTGAAGTGATTTCTTCTTTACTTGTTTTCCAACCTGATGATCCTCTTGTAACAAACTCATTAACACTGTAACTCCCCTATCGCGCAAGAACGTAAGCACATATTGTTGCGCCTTAGGAGAACTTCGCTCCATTAATTGTGATTTTGAATGTACAAGAGTTATTTTCTTTTCAGGATAATACGTTACAATTTCAGCTGCTAATTCAACACCAACAACACCCCCACCTATAATAAGAACAGATGAAGATTTTTTCAATAAAGAAGCATTATTACGTAATTCCTCACCACGAGCTGCAAGAACAATATCTTCTCCTTTAATTGGAGATGCGTATGAAGATCCAGCAGTGATTATCAAATAATCAAATTCAAACGATTTTTTTGTGGTGTGAACTACTCCTTCTTCTATTTTAGTAACTCTACCTTTTACTATATGGCTTTTATGCAAATAATGAGAATGAAGAGATTGTATTTTTTTAATTTCTTTAGGATCAACAATAGTTCTAAGAACAGATGGACTAAATTCAAAATAATTCTTAGTATCTATTAAGGTTACATCAAAGTCTTTCTCAAGCTTCTGCGCACACAAAGATCCAGCAAACCCACCTCCTATTATGACAATTCGTTTCATATACAAATAATCAAATGATCTAATATAAAATAGTAACCTTTTTATGCATCTGTAGAATTGCAACATTGTGAAAAAGTATAAGATTAATAAAAAGCATTTTAGAGTAGCAATATTTGGCTCAGCTCGAATTAAACCAAATGATCCACGATATAAGCTTGTATATCGGTTGGCTAAAATGATAGCTGAAAAAGAAATAGATATAGTCACTGGTGGTGGCCCAGGACTTATGGATGCTGCATCACGTGGACACCATAAAGGCCGAAAGGGTAATGGTTCCGAATCAATTGGACTTACTATTCAGCTTCCTCGTGAACAATCTGACGGCTATCATTTAGATATTAAGAAAGACTTTGAACGATTTTCAAAAAGATTAGATTCTTTTATGAGTTTATCTAATGTAGTTGTTGTTGCTCCAGGTGGAATCGGAACCATCTTAGAATTGTTTTACACATGGCAATTAATCCAAGTAAAGCAAGTATGTGAAATGCCAATTATTTTGTTAGATGATAAATGGGACGAATTAATTGAATGGGTTAAAAAAGGACCACTGCGAGCTAAATTAATGAGTCCGGAAGATATGGATCCCATTTTTTGTGCGAAAACGCCAACTCAGGTAATGAGACTCATTCTAAAGACAAAAGAGGAATTTGATAATGGTGGTAAGAATATCTGTCATAATTTAAAAAAATATAAATTAAAATAAAAAATAATTATCTTCGTTTTTTAGTTGCTTTTCGTTTAGCCGGTTTCTTCTTAGCTTTTTTCTTCTTAGCTGGCTTTCGTTTTGCTACCTTTTTCTTGGCCTTCTTTTTAGCAGGCTTTCGCTTAGCAGGTTTTCTTTTAGTGGCTTTACGCTTAGTAGCTTTCTTTTTCTTCTTAGCCGGCTTTTTTTTAGCTTTCTTTTTTACAGCCTTTTTTTTCTTAACAGCCTTCTTCTTAGCTACTTTTCTCTTAGCTTTTCGTTTGGCAGGTTTCTTTTTAGCAGATTTCTTCTTAACAGCTCGTTTCTTAGTAGCCTTTTTCTTTTTAGCGACTTTTCTCTTTGCAAATTTCTTTTTTACTGCTTTTTTCTTCCTAGTCGGTTTTTTCTTAGTAACCTTCTTTCTTACACCTTTCTTCTTTGGTGGTTTTCGTTTAGGTTTTCCTAAAACTCCTTGACTACGCAATGATTTAGATAAACTAGCTGTATCAAAACCAACAACAATGACATTACCAATTTCAATTACAGGAACACCCATTTGATTGGATTTCTTAATCATTACCTGTTGTTTTGCAAAATTAGTTGATACATCTACTTCATTATATTTAACACCTTTAGATTTTAAGTATGCTTTTGTTTTTTTACACCAAGGACATGTTGGCGTTGTATAAATGGTTACACCCATATTATCACCTCTTTACTAACGAATGTTTTTTCTATCGTATTTATATTTTACTATAATTCCGGAGATTAAAGCGCCAATCCCGCCAAGTAACATATCTTTTTGAGCATCCCACTCATCACCTTGCGCGCCTAGAAATGCAATACTACCAGAGCTCCCCTTTGTTACCATTACATATCCCCACTCTAAAAGTTCATAAATTCCTTTACATGAAAACAAAATAGTAAATACAAAAACATGACTCCAAATACCTTTGATTTTTAACTTCTTTGTAATTAATTCATAAAGAGGAAGATAAAAAACAACCCCAAACAGAAAATGAACTACGCGATCATAATGATTTCGAACTGAATCAAAGATAAAAGGAACATTTGAGTATCCATATTTACTCCCAATTGTTTGCAAAATCAAAAAAATAAACATTAACGTATAACTTAGTGAAGAGAATTGAAATTTTTTATATGTAAATATTAATATGGGCACAAAAAGCAGAAAAAGAATATTTTCAGCAAACCAAAGACCCCTATCTACTGGATTAATAGCAATAATTACCCAAAAGATGATCAATGCGACAAACAAAAAGAGATGATATTGTTGATTGCAATCTTTTTTTCTATTACCCATGGGACAAATAGCAGAATGTAGTGAGAATTTATATCTGTTTCGTAAAGGATGAATGAGTAAAGTTTATTAAGTTCCATGAATTCATAATTTGCAAAGAGGTAATTAATGAAACGATCAAAAAAGATTACAAATAAGGCGTTAGCTAAATGGTTAAATGTAATCATTATCTTAAGTGTACTTGGTCTAGCAACGTCAATTTATCTTGCATGGACACATTTTGTCCCACCAGCAGGTGGATCATTTTGTGATATTTCAAGTGCAGTTTCATGTTCATTAGTTAATTCAAGTGTATATTCAATATTATTTGGTGTACCTGTTTCTATCTTCGGTGCTCTGTGGTTTGTGATTCTTGGATTTGCAGCATACAAAGCGCAAAAACAAAAAGAATTAGTTCACGGCATGCTGTGGTGGAATTGGTTAGGACTAGGATTTGTAGTGTATTTAATCATAGCCGAAATTATTTTAGAAGCTATCTGTCCAATGTGTACCGTAGTTCACATAATAACAATAGCAACATTTATCATGTTATTCAAATTAAAAAGAAGAGTTATTGTTACACGCGCAGTTGTTAAAAAAGCACTCATGCCATGGATTGTTGCAATAGTGATTCTAAATTTAATCCCAATTGCACTATTTAATTTTTCAAGTTCAGACCAAGTAAATTATGATAGTCTTACTACCTGTGTTACCAAAAGTGGAGTAAATATGTATGGGTCATTTAGATGTGGAATTTGTGCTAAACAAAAAGATTTGCTTGGCGACTCATTTGAACATATAAACGAAATCGAATGCCACCCACAAGGTGAAAATCCACAAACAGACCTATGTGTAAGTAAAAAGATAGAAGGAACACCAACGTGGATCTTAGAGCCCGAAGGAAAAGAAGTGAAGCGTACTGCGGGATTTTTATCAATTGAAGAGCTTGCTGAATTTTCAGGATGTCAAAGCGAGGTGCCAGATGCTTCCTGATGGTTTAACAATACCAATTATTGTAGGAGCAGCATTACTTGATGGTATTAATCCTTGCGTATTTGGTGTTCTCATATTTCTCATTGCGTTTATGACTAAGTTATTCAAAAGTCCAAATAAAATGCTCATAGGGGGATTAATTTACACATCAGTTGTGTATGTTACATATCTTATCTTAGGATTAGGATTTCTTAAAGTTACAGTTTCATTTGGATTTTCAGTAGCAGTATATTGGATTGCAGCAATTATTGCAATCTTAGCAGGATTATTTGAAATTAAAGATTTTTTTTGGTATGGAAAAGGATTTTCTCTGCAAATGATTCCTGGCACAGCAGCCAGAATAAAAAAATATACCAAATGGATGAAAAAGTTGCAAAAAAAAGGAATTGGATGGTGTTATGCTTCAGCAATTCCTTTGGGTATCTTTGTAACATTAGTTGAGCTTCCGTGCACAGGTGCTCCGTATTTAGCAGTATTAGCAATCATTGGAAAGGGTAACTTTGCGCAAGGGTTACCACTCTTATTATTATATAATCTGATTTTCATATTACCTTTATTTGCAATCATTGGTGTTTCCTACTTTGGAAAGTCCTCAAAAGTACTTGAAAAATGGCGAAAGAAACACAGAGGTTTAATGCGTCTTGCAGTAGGATTATTCTTAATTGCTCTTGGTGCATTCATGATTTATTCAATTTGGTAAACGTAAAAAAAAAGAGGTGATAAAGTGGCTAAAAGGAAAAAAAGAGCAACGAGTAGAAGAGTTGCAGCAAAAAGAAATGTACAAAAGAAATCAAACTTGCTACCCTTAAAAGAATACTTCACAACAACTGAAGGTATTCTTCGCTTAGGTGTGTTTGGAAGTTTTCTAGGACATGGAATGTTTGCATTAGGCGTTAAAGCTGGCTGGTTTAAATATTTTGCAGCAGTTGGATTATCAGAATCATTTGCGCAAACATGGCTACCTTTAATTGGTGTAATGGACCTAGTAGTTGCAGGATTTGCATTATTCTGGCCGATTAGAATTGTTCTTGCATGGGCAGCGGCATGGGGATTATGGACAGCATTACTTAGATGGCCAGTAGGACCAGATCCATTATGGGATTTCGTAGAAAGATGGGCAAATTGGGCAGCACCGTTAGCATTGCTTGCATTACATGGATTCCCACGAAAGTGGAAAGAGTGGTGGCGAGTTAAGTAAATTTTATTTTTTTTCTTTTTTTATTTCTGCATAAGCAAAAGTTTATTAACATCTTACAATTAGTATTTACAAAAGAGGATGAACAAATTAACTACCATTAAAGATCTTCAAATGATGGCGCAGATCATCAGAGAAGATATAATAGCTTCATTAGTCGAAGCAAAATCAGGCCATAGCGCAGGACCGTTAGGACTTGCAGAGATATTTACAGCTTTATACTTTAATGTTCTAAAACATAATCCAAAAAAACCTAAATGGCAAGGACGTGATAGATTTGTTCTTTCAAATGGACACGTATGTCCGGCATTGTATGTAACACTTGCAAACGCTGGATATTTTGCAAAAAAAGAATTAATGACCTTGCGAAAATTTGGAACTCGTTTGCAAGGACATCCACACAGAGAAGCATTGCCGGGATTAGAGACAACATCAGGACCACTTGGTTCCGGGTTATCACAAGCATCTGGAATGGCATTAGGGCTACGCATGAACAAAAAATCTAACTTAGTATTTTGTATGTGTGGTGATGGTGAACAAGATGAAGGAAATCATTGGGAAGCTGTAATGTTTGCTGGAAAAAATAAGCTTAATAATTTAATAGCAATAACAGATCGTAATTATATTCAAATTGATGGAGATACAGAAGATGTTATGCCGCTTGATCCATTAGATAAAAAGTATAAAGCATTCAATTGGAATGTTGTCACAATTGATGGAAATAATATGAAACAAGTTCTTCGAGCATTGCAGAAATCTCGCAATAATAAACGAAAGCCGTTAATGATTATTGCAAATACAATTCCCGGTAAAGGAGTTGATTATATGGAAAACAAGTTTGAGTGGCATGGAAAGCCACCAAATATCGAAGAAGCACAACTAGCTTTATCAGAAATTCATGCGGCCGAATTACAAGAAAGAGGAGATTGGATTAGAGCACATCAAAAATTCAAACCAATTCACAAATGAAATATGTAAATACAAAAATGCATTTAAATTTTCATAGAAAGAAAGTTCCAACACGTAATGGATATGGCGATGGACTTCTTGCTCTTGGTCGTAATCGTAACATAGTTGTCTTATGTGCTGATTTGAAAGATTCAACGCGTGTTGCTGCTTTTGCAAAAAAATATCCAAAACAATACGTTGAGATGGGAGTTGCTGAACAAAATTTAGTAACTGTTGCTTCAGGGCTTGCTGCAGTTGGTAAAATTCCATTTGCATCTTCATATGCAGCTTTTTGCCCAGGAAGATGTTGGGAACAAATTCGAACAACAATTTGTTATAATAATCAAAATGTAAATATTATTGGCGCGCACGCAGGAATCTCAGTAGGCCCAGATGGTGCAACACACCAAATGCTCGAAGATATTGCAATCATGCGCGCACTTCCAAATATGATCGTAGTTGTTCCTGCTGATTATGAACAAACAAAAAAGGCAACAAAAGCAATTGCTGCGTATAAAGGTCCAACATATATGCGATTTGCACGTAATGCGACACCACAAGTAACAACATCTAAGACTCCATTTGCAATAGGCAAAGCGCAAGTATTTAGACAAGGAAAAGATATCGCACTAATCGCAGCTGGACCAATGGTTGCTGAGTGTATGAAAGCTGCACAGATATTGCAAGAAAAAGCAATATCTGCAATGGTAATTAATTCTCATACGATTAAACCGCTTGATAATGCAACAATATTAATGGCTGCTCGCAAATGCAAAAAGATAATTACAGTTGAAGAAGGTCAAATAACTGGTGGTCTTGGTGGCGCTGTTTCTGAGTTACTTGCTGAGAAATTACCAACACGTATGAAACGTATTGGTATGAAGGATCGATATGGCGAGAGTGGTGAGCCTGATGAATTACTCTCCCAATTTGGCTTTAGCGCAAAGCATATTGTAAGGCATGCAATGAGTATGTGTAAATAACTTTAGACCAATAATATTTATAACACCGATAATTCTTGAATATTCATGAGTAACATTAGGGTTGTGATGGATCCAGTTCAAAGAGAGCAATATATTGATATGCTCTTAGAATTGGATGGATTATCACACATACAAGAAGATCCTACTGCTGCATATTGCCCGATTTCATTGACATCAACACCTGATGAACTAAAAGATCCTATAAGATTGCGTCAAAAAGTATTAATGGAAGACGTTCTAAAAGTTGCCAACATTACTGCCTATGATCCAAGTTCCGCACCATATTCTCCTGATACAAATTTGATTTCACAACCAAATGAAGTGTATGTTGTTGATTCAAGCAAAATTGTAGGAGCCAGATTCTTTGTTGGTCATAATATTCTACCTTCTACTGGACAAGGAATTGAAGCAGAAAAAGCAAAAGTGTATAATCGTATATGTGTAATGTTAATGGATAAAAATATGAGAGTTTCTCGTATGCAGCCACATAGAGCAATATATTTACAATATGATCATTTTCAAACTGAGGCAAAAGAGTTTATCCCTGTTTTTGAAATGCTTCAAGCCTATGAACCAGGAATGGGATTTAATGGTACATTACCAGTATTACTTGGTTTTGAAAAAAAGGGAAGTAGTATTGTAGATTTAGAAGAAGCAGTATACAGAGAATTTCCACAATTGCAATACAAATATGATGGTCGCACACCCATATTGAAATTACGATCTCAAAATCCAGAATTGTTTTACGAAAAAAGATAATTCCAACCGCAATCTTTTTAAAAGAAATCAACAAATTACAGATATTGATGGACAGGTCGGTGAAAGCTTACCTGCACCGGAGCTTAAGCAGCAGTCTTATTCTCCAAAGGTATTAATCATGGCACGAATGTATTCAAGGAAGAAGGGTAAAAGCGGGAGCACAAAACCAGCTAAATCCATCCCAGTATGGGCTCCATACAAGGGTAAAGAAGTAGAGAAATTAATAGTAAAATATGCAAAGCAGGGTAAATCAACAAGTGAAATTGGTGTAATTTTACGTGATTCGTATGGGATTAATAGTGTTCACGCATTAACCAAGAAAAAGATCACTAAAGTTCTTGAAGAGAATAAACTAACAAACGAATTACCTGAAGATTTAATGGCATTAATTCAAAAATTAATTGCAGTAAAACATCATTTTGAAAAGAATAATAAAGATATGACTTCAAAGCGTGGTATATTACTTACATCTTCAAAAATCAATAGGCTAGTTAGATATTACAAAAAGAAGGGTAAATTAGCTAAAGATTGGAAGTTGGACATGGCACGTCTTAAGATGTACCTAGATTAATTTTTTTATTTTTTTATTTTTTTCTTTATTTATCCAAATAGTGAGCCAAAAAAATTAGCAATTGAGTTAAATAAATCAACTGGTTCTTCTGATGTGCTCTTCTTTGAATTTTCTTTTGTAGTAACGGGTTGGTTATCCGATTCAGAACCAGAATCATCACCAAATTCACTTGAAGCATCAGCACATACAACATCAACAATACACTCCCACCCTTCTCCTGATGGACCCTTAATAATATCACCATAACAATGTTCACAAGTTGCACATTCCTTTTCTTTAGAAGATATCTGTTCATCATTTAAGCAAGGCCCTTCATATAAATGTACACATTCAGAGGCACATTTTTGACAGACTGCATTTCCTGTTTCTCCTTCCTTACTACTTCCACAAATTATCGAAGGATCTACCTTTGCAACACAAGACGAAATACACAATTCTTCTTCACTCATAGTTGATTCATCAGGAGCGTCTCCTTTCATGTTACACGTAGTTTCACAGTTTTGTATATTTTTATTTTCACAAGCAATATCAAACTTAGCACACCCAATGGAAATACACTCTTGCATACATTTCTCCGATTCATCTTCTGGTTTTGGTTGTGTTGTCTCAACACCACATTTTTCTCCACAAGCAATACTATTTTTCGTTTTACATGCCATATCTTCTTTATCACACCCAACTAAAACACATTCTTGCATACATTTCATATCACTATCACTTGGTCCACCAAACCCGCCTGGACTTCCAAATTCTTTAACAGAACGACCTGTAGGTGTAGATAGTGAATATGTAGAGAGAACAACAGACACTACAACCAACACAACAACAAGTAAGATAACTTCTTTTTTTTGCATGTATTAGAAATAATATTGATGTATATAAAATGTTTTATAGCTCAAAGAAAATCATATTAAATCATGAATAGAGACATTTCTCTCTTCTACATAATCAGGTTTACTACAATAGGGACAAATGAATTTCTTACTTTGAAATCCGTATTTACATCTTCCACAGAACAATTCTAATTTTGGCTTAAGTTTATCGCCGGACCACCATATTTGCTTACTATGTTTCTTATAACACGTGTGACACTCATACTTTCGTTCATTTCCAGCAGCACTTAGAAGGAGTGTTTCAGATCTATCCACAGGAAGATTGCAACGAAAACAGTTCACACGAGCTCGTAAATATACCATTTCACCTAAAATAAACTTAGATTATAAAAATAGTTGTTACCCCTCAAGTTTAAAGAATTGTGATAATTTATGACAAGGAGTAATTTTAAATACATTAAAAATATTTCCTTACTGTGACACACACAAAGCACGTAAAGAAAGTTAAATATCTAATCATCCTTGCAGCAATCGCAATCGTGGCATATTATTTTATGGGATCATTTGAAAAATTATTTGAAAACCCAGATACCATCAAAGATTGGGTAGTACAATTTGGATTTTGGGCACCAGTAATAGTTATCTTA
Organism: uncultured Methanosarcinales archaeon; assembly: GCA_964405725.1. Lineage (GTDB taxonomy): Archaea > Nanobdellota > Nanobdellia > Woesearchaeales > GW2011-AR9 > CAYOOY01. The sequence continues at coordinate 23,008 of CAYOOY010000006.1, forward strand.
TTACAAGTAATTCAATCAAGTATCTCTATTATCCCATCACAAGTAACCACTATAATTGCTGGATTCTTATTTGGTCCTGTGCTCGGTCTTATGTACAGCTTAATTGGAGCAACTATTGGTTCATCTGCTGTATTTTTAGGATCGCGAAAATATGGGAAAAAATTAGTCTCAAAAGTGTTCTCAAAAAAAGAAGTTGTTCATTTTCATAAACTCTTCAAACAAAAAGGTTCAACTGTTCTCTTATTTGGAAGATTAGCACCTTTATTTCCAAATGATCTTGTAAGTATTTCAGCTGGACTTTTACCAATCTCATTTCGTCAATTTACTATTTATTCAACACTAGGTTTCATATTTCAAATGGTGTTGCTCACTTTTTTTGGCGCACGGCTCTCAACAGGAAATGTAGATGGATCATTGATGAT